>NZ_JAYGHC010000028.1:43502-53520 GCF_034932285.1 Cronbergia sp. UHCC 0137 | reverse complement strand
CCTGACTCCTGACTCCTAGCCCTAATGAAAAGACTTTTTCATCAAACCCTACTTATTGTTTCAACGACTTTATCTATTGAGCCTTAAACCTCATAATGTATACTTCATCCCCAAGTCCAATTCCTGAAATAATTACCACAAATCTCTTAAACTAAATAAATGGGTGACAGGTAATAGGTAATTAGATATAATCTTTCTTCCTTTTGTTTCTGTCACTTTATTTCCCAAACTTTAATAAATATCAAGTAAATTTACTGATGACAACAACAATTTCCTATTCCGATGCTCCCGATTTAGAAGCCGATGATTACATTATGATTGGCTTGGCTACTTGCTTTTTTAAAGATGATGGGGAAGTACATCAAATTGAAGTGATAGAACCTATTCCCTCAGCCGCATTAGAAGCAATTTTAAAAGGTATACCTACATCCTATAAAATGGCTTATGCGACAACTCTAGGATCTCTATGGGATGGTGAGCAATTATTATTACCAAATGGCTTTCCAGAATCGGCACAATTTGGAGATGAATTTATACTTCGAGCCTTTTCAGCCGCTCGCACCTACAAACGCCGTAAATCTGCCCAAGAATTTATTCCTATTGGTACAACTAAGACCGATTTCAATTATTCTATAGAACGTAAGCGTGTATTAAACGCTGCCAGGGTTGTCAGTAAAGAAGACAACGTTAAGCAACATTCTCATACTCACAAAGTCCTTTAATTTTTAGGTAACTATGCTGAAACTTTACGGTGGCGCTCGGAGTCGGGCATCAATTGTCCAATGGTATCTTGAAGAACTCTCAGTTCCTTATGAATTTGTAATTCTGGATATGCAAGCAGGTGAACACCGTCAACCTGAGTATCTAGCAATTAACCCAATAGGTAAAGTTCCAGCGATCGCTGATGGTGATTTTTTACTGTGGGAATCAGGGGCAATTTTGCTGTATTTAGCTGAAAAGTATAGCAAAACGCCATTTTCATTAGAACAAAGAGGGATATTTAGCCAATGGGTAATATTTGCTAATTCTACCTTGGCTACAGGAATTTTCGTTGAGGTTAATCGGGAAAAAGAAGCCCCCCGGTTATTGAGTGCTTTAAATGAAATTTTCGGCAAACAACCGTTTTTACTGGGTGATGACTTCACTGTGGCTGATGTAGCAGTGGGATCTATTCTTGCTTATATTCCCATCATGCTAAAACTCGATTTAAGCGCCTATCCAGCCGTATTAAATTACATCAGCCAAATTTCCGAGCGTCCAGCTTATCAAAAAACCATCGGTGGACGTTCTTAGGCAGGACTTACGCCAAACCTCATTTCTCTGTGAACTCTGTGCCTCTGTGGTTAGTTTTTTAGTGACTTGTAGGCAACAGTAGGAGTGTTTTGGTGGGTTTTGGTGGGCAATGCCCACCCTACTGTTCCCTTAATTAACGATAATTTGTGAATTGCAAAGCCACAGGCAATTCTTCCTGCTTGAGTCGTTGGATGATAGCTTGCAGTTCGTCTTTAGATTTGGCAGTTACGCGAACAACATCACCTTGAATTGAGGCTTGCACCTTTTTGAACTCATCACGAATCAACTTGGAAATTTGTTTACCAATTTCCTGACTAATACCTTTTTTCAGGGTGATTTCTTGACGGACACGATTACCACTGGCCGAGTCAATTTTACCAAATTCAAAGATTTTTTGGGAAATGTTACGCTTGGCGGCTTTTTCCCGCAAGACAGTATGGACAGCTTCTAGAGTAAATTCGCTGTCGGTGTTAATAGTGATGGTTTGTTCGCTTAAATCGACGGTAGTTTGGGTATCTTTGAGGTCGTAACGGCCTTTGATATCTCGCACTACTTGATCTATTGCGTTGACCAATTCTTGGCGATCAAAGTCGCTCACAATATCAAAAGAAAAATTTGAAGCCATAGAGAATTTTTGAATTTAGAACTTAGGAAAAATGGGGTAAACTCTTGCTTATTACCGCTTCATTAATAGCCCTTTGAGCGAGGCAGAAGGTAAAATTTTTAATTAAGAATAAAGCCTTTTTGCCACGACCATTTGGGTTTATACTAAACACGGCTTAATCATTTGATTCTGTGGGTAAGGGTTTAGCATGCTAAACCCCTACAAATCTGGGTTTTTCGTAATTTTGTAAAAGTCCATGTCCCAACCGTTTTTAGTATAAGTCAAGAGTCACAATCTTGTGATTTGGCGGTCTTCAATTAGAAGTGGGTTTGAATCCCTCTCTAAAAAAGCCTCCTGCCTCCTGCCTTTCAACTCCTGCCTTCTTCAATTGTGCATGATGCTCAGATAGAAAAGAGTGCCGGAACTAAAAGAAGCAATGCCAAACATGAGAGAACGCAAGATGGGTATATTCAAAATATAGAAAATCGAGTATAACAAACGGGCAAAGAGAAAGGCGATCGCTACCATGCCAGCCAGAGGAGAATCCACACCTGTGATGTATGCCATGAGGGCAGCAGCAGCAAAAACCATAAATCCCTCGAAGGAATTTTCATGCGCCCAGAAAGCTCTTTGGGCATAGGGTGGCAACTGATCAAACATCGCGCGGGGAGCATATATATCATAGCCAATACGCGCACGGGCATAGGCTACCAATAAATAGGGTAGATAAATTAGAACTGCTGCGGCAGCGATCGCGTACAAAAAAATAACAGGTATAGGTAGTGGGAATAGTGACATTAAGCTAAAAACGAGTGAATTTGAGCAGGGAAAATAAACAGGTGAATGGGTAAGGGGTAATTTAGAATATTCACCACCCCTTACCCCTTGGCAATTTGACGATCTGTACCATTAGCTTTGCGTGGACTAAGTTCCACTTTAGTCAAAGTAGAAGAGTGTCACCACTTTTCTTTGTTCTTCTGCATCTTTACAGGTTTGTAGCAGAGTCTGACTGTCGTGAAATGCAAAGCAGATCAGTTGTTGACAACGGGAAACAATTTCTTTATTGCATAAATAACTCGCTTCAGCCAAAGAAAGATCGTCATTACTAGGATTTTCCACAAGGTGCATCACCTGCTCTAATTGCTGGCGAGATTCTTGAGGTTGACGTTCTAAACTTTGGGGCAAAATTACCGTCAATAAATTTGGTTCAGCCCGTGTTGCTCCCCGGATGGCAGCAGAATTTGTTCCTGTAGCGCCAGAAGTGATGATGCGATTGCCCGATAAAACTAGGGCATAAGTCATCATTTCAATCAAATGCTGATGGGTAATCGGCACATGACGAGAACCTAGCAAGGCGATTCGTTTAGAACCTGTTTGCTGAATTGTTGCTAGTTCTTGCGCTAATGTATCAAGGTTAATTAGGTCTGTAGACTGGCTCAAAGATGGAGGTGATGAGATTAAACAACCCAGATATTCTACCAAAGAGCGTGTAGAAGAGAAGCCAACTAGAGTTACATATTGCTACGTTTTATCAATATATTTGCTCAGTGACTGAATTGTTGGCCTGAAACTGTTACTTGTTGTTGAATCAAAGGTTAGGATTTACGCTAAGAATTTAGTGGTAATTTAGGTAACTTGATCAGGTTATGATTCTATGACAAAGCCGCCGCTGGGTTTAATCCTATTTGAGATAACAGACGGTCAATGTCAAAATGCTCAGTCATCAATTGAGTGATGTACTGAACCTTAATTGGCTCATGGAGACGGACTTGGCCGAAGGCGCGATTGACGATTTCTACCGTGGTGAGAGTATCTAAATCTACTGATAAAATTGGAATTTCCAGTTCTTCAGCCCGGTTGAGAATAAATGCTGGTGGTGGTAGTTTGCCGGTGAGGATGAGACATTGAGTAGAAGTTTCTAGAGCGGCTTGCTGAATTTCCACGCGATCGCCCCCTGTGACTACAGCCATATTTCGGCGTTTGCGGAAATACTTGACGGCTGAGTTGACATTCATTGCGCCAATGGCTAGACTTTCTACCAATAAATCTAGGCGATCGCTACAACAGAGAACATCGGCCTTTAATTGCTTGACCAATTCGCCCACGCTGACACTGCAAAGCAAATCACTTTTTGGCAACATTCCCAGTACGGGAATTTCCTGTTGTTCTAAAAATGGGCGTAACAGAGAGTTAGCCGATTCTAGCTGTTCTACGGGAATTTGATTAATGACTACACCTATTAAGCGATCGCCCAACCATTGTTGAGCAGACAACAACCCCTCAATGGAAAGTAAAGATTCATAGCGACCCACCAATAACACCGCCGCATCTAAAACTTCAGCTATTTGCAACAAAGATAAATCAAATAATTTACCTTCTGAGAGATTAGCAGCCCCCTCTAGCAAAACTAAATCCCCTGGAGATTGCTGTAAATACTCCTGTTTTAGAGACTGCTGATAGTTGGTTTTGTCTTCACCACGTAACCGCTTGTGGATAGTAACCTCGTTTAAAGGCAATAAAGTCGGTAAAACTCGGTTTTCCGGGAGGTTCAGACTGTGGCTAATAAACTGTACATCTTCTTCTATTACAGTTCCAGCAGAGATATTTAAACAAGTTCCTAGTGGTTTGCCATAGGCAATATCTAGCCCTCTTTGCTGTAGCTGATGAGACAAACCTAAAACTGTGGCTGATTTACCGCTGTAAGTCTCAACTGATCCAATCAGCAAATATTTAACAGATTTTGGCACGCCATACACTCCTAATTTTAAATATCTGTTGAACCCAGTTAGGTGTTGATCAATTTTAGTGTTTTCTGATGGTAGGCTGGGAGAAATGGCGAAAGAGTTTTATCCGGGAGAATATTCTAACTTCTCTCTACTCCTGATTTCATAAATATCCTGACTCCTGACTCCTGACTCCTGACTCCTGACTCCTGACTCCTCAATTCTTACCTAACTTACTTCATCTATCCGTAGGAGTTTACGGTAAAAAGATTGAGAAAAATCAGTTAAACGACTGCGTTTGTAGTTTTCCATCAGTTCAATTAAAAAATTAATGTACTCAAAACTGGTCATCATCACTTCGTAACTTAATTCAGCATTACCAGCAAACTGGATACGACAACGGGTTAAATCTGAAGGTAAGCTGGCAACGTTCCAAGTAATCACAAACGGAATATTATCCCCACCTTCTATTTTTCGGTGTCCCTCAACCACACCCTGTTGATGGAGACTAATGGCATAGGGTAATAAAGTCCGCTTACTACTACCTTGAATGTAAGGTAGATACATACTAACCTGGTCTTGGCTTGCAGCCTTGAGTTTGTCAATAGACATCTTTAAATATTCCTCAAAGGGGATTGGGGGATTGAAAAATAATTTTGTTCTTGTTGTCAAATATAAGACTATTCTTTCACCTACGACAGAGGGAAAGAAAAATTATGCCAAGTGGCTGTCAAACAATTTTATAGGACTTACGCAAAATATAACTCAAACCGTTATTCCTCTGTGTTCTCTGTGCCTCTGTGGTTCGTTTATTCCCAATTTTAGATTTTGGATTAATTCCAGTAATAAATCTGGGGTTTTGTACCATTAAAGAATTATTGGTCAAACCGACGGGAAAATTTACAAGTTTTCAATGGGATCTACTCAACTCTGTAAGCGATAATAGCTTGTATGCTCCCAATTAAGTAGGAACTGAACATTAAATCTGTTTATCGTAGATTTGAGTAAGTTTCCGAGAGCGGTGTAGTTAAATACTGGTTTTTCAATCAAGTAACATGGCACCGGTGAATTCATGGACCGAAGACGACTCTTACAATGAGCTTGATCCGCTCAACTCTTTATTATCCGACCTATCGGCAGAAGAAGAGCCAGAGGTAGAGACGAATGACGAATCTTTACCATCATCGCGGTTTCAAGGACGTAGACGCAAAGCTGCTCTAGTCTTAACTGTAGTCTGGAGTGGAACGATCGCTCTACATCTAATTTCCTGGGGTTCTATATTTGTCCTGGGACTGACCACTTTAATGGGCATCCATGCCTTGGTGGTTGTGTTTGCTAGACCCCGACATCATCCAAAGGAAATACAGGGAGATTTGCCCTTTGTCTCTTTGTTGGTAGCAGCGAAAAATGAAGAAGCAGTTATTGGCCGATTAGTCAAGAGTCTTTGTAGTCTAGAATATCCAAATGGAGATTACGAAGTCTGGATTATTGACGATAACAGCACCGACAAAACGCCGCAGTTACTCGCAGAACTAGAGCAAGAATACAATCAACTCAAGGTACTCAGGCGTTCTCCTGACGCTTTAGGAGGCAAATCTGGGGCTTTAAATCAAGTGCTACCCCTAACCAAGGGGGAAATAATTGCTGTATTTGATGCTGATGCCCAAGTGCAATCTGACTTACTACTCCAAGTAGTTCCTTTATTTCAAAAAGAAAAAGTTGGGGCTGTACAGGTCAGGAAAGCGATCGCTAACGCCAAAGAAAATTTTTGGACTAAGGGACAAATGGCAGAAATGGCACTTGATACCTGGTTACAACAACAAAGAACTACCATTGGTGGCATTGGTGAACTGCGAGGCAATGGTCAATTTGTCCGTCGTGCAGCTTTAGCTAGTTGTGGCGGCTGGAATGAAGAAACCATTACCGATGATTTGGATTTAACCCTGCGTCTCCATCTAGATAACTGGGATATTGAATGTATGTTCTTTCCCCCAGTAGAAGAAGAGGGAGTAACCACGGCTGTGTCACTGTGGCATCAGCGCAACCGATGGGCAGAAGGTGGTTATCAACGATATTTAGATTACTGGGATTTGATACTCAAAAACCCCATGGGAACGGCCAAAAGCTGGGATTTACTGTTGTTTATGGTGACGATGTATATCTTACCTACAGCAGCGATACCGGATTTATTAATGGCGATCGCTCGTCATCGTCCACCCATGTTAAGTTCTGTTACCGGTTTATCCATCACTATGTCAGTGGTGGGGATGTTTGCTGGTTTAAAGCGGATACGACAAGAGCAGAAATTTAAAGTTTCTACTTATTTTCTGATACTGCTGCAAACCCTACGCGGCAGTTTATATATGTTGCACTGGTTAGTAATAATGAGTAGCACCACTGCCCGGATGTCCATACGTCCCAAACGTCTGAAATGGGTAAAAACTGTACACACAGGGTCCGAAGAAATTTAAAGGACAAAGAGGGGAAAGGGAGAGATATAGCACTGGACAAGGTGTTTAAGACATCAATTTATGATGTAAGTCCGGCTACGACAGGGTTATACTCCTGACTCCTGCTATAATTTCTCCTCAGCCCCATTTCTAATAGACCTCTTGCATAAATACTTTGGTGTAGTCAAGAATATTCTTGAAAAGCTCACGCAATCGCGCTTCGCGTTCGTGTAACGTGCCGGAGGCATATCCCGAAGGGTAGGCGCAAAGGCGCAAAGAAGAATTTAAAAATCACGACTTTTGCAAGAAGTTTAATCATCATCGTATTCATAAACTTCAACGTCTGATGTGGCTACTGGATCAGATAAGGTTAAATTATCATCTGTAAAGCGGATGATTTCCCCAGAGAAAAATTTTGCCAGACTTTCAGCAGCATGGGTAACATCATCATTTTCCCAATTTGATGAAGGTGTTGGCATTGGTGGCGGTAGAGTTTGTACTGGTGCTGTATTTTTAACTACAGACTCTGTTCTGGTTGGTGCTGGTTGAGGTGTGGCGACAGGCTGAGGAATTTGTTGATGATAATTAGGCGCTGGTGATTGTTGAACACGGTTAGAATCTTGTGCTGGTGGATTCTTTTTAGCTGAGATAGGAGTTGCAGAAGTTAATTTTTCGATATTGATCTGAATTTGACGCTGAAAAGTCTGTTGGAAAGCGGCGGTAATATTATTTAAATCAGATTTACCTTTTTCATACCATGCTTGTTTGATAGCAATACGAGCGACATTACCATCGAACCCAACAAGAGAACTCATTTGACGTAACATTTCTTGTCGAGATTTTGGCTGGAGGTTAGCAAGTACCTGATGCCAAATTTGTGTTAGGTCATATTCTGATCCTTCAACTATTTCTTGTGAAGGTGGTGTTGGAGTTGCCGCAGGTTCTGGTGGTGCGGAATTTTGGGGTGGTTGAGAATATGCTGGTGGTGCGGAATTTTGGGGTGGTTGAGAATATGCTGGTGGTGCGGAATTTTGGGGTGGTTGAGAATATGCTGGTGGGTAGTGAGTCGGAGATGGTGCGGCTTGTTGAACTCGCTGGGGAACAGATGGGGCTTGGTACTGAATATTGGCGCTAGGTAATAATCCGAGTAGTGTGGCTTCTAACCATAAACGGGGTTGGGTGGAATTTTTAATTTGTACTTCTGAAGTGCGTAGGTGTTGCTGTCCTAATAAGATGGTGCTTGTTTCTAATTTTTGAGCAAAATTAACTAATGCTGTCCAGGTTTGCTGGGTACAGGTGACTAAATCTTGGCGATTGGGTGCGGTTTTGGCGATTAATAAATCACGATAGAAGGCTGCGAGATTTTGGAGAATGATGAGGGGTTCTCTACCGCGATCTAGGATTTGTCGGGTGGAATCGAGGACAATTTCGGCTTTATCTTGGGCGATCGCTTCCAATAGTATCAATAAATCTTGTTCGCTAACTGAACCGACCAAATCCCAAACTTGATCTGGTGTAACTTGTCCAGTGATTAAAGCTAATTGATCGAGTAGACTTTCTGCATCCCGTAATCCTCCTTGGGCAATTTGGCCTACTAAGGTCAGGGCATCGGCAGCAATGTTAATATTCTCTTTGAGAGCGATCGCACTTAAATGTCCAACCATCGCCTCTAACTGAATCCGTCTAAAATCGAACCTCTGACAACGAGAAATAATTGTTGGCAAAACTCGCTGGGGGTCGGTTGTGGCTAATACAAAGACTACGTGTTTAGGTGGTTCTTCTAAAGTTTTTAATAGCGCATTAAACGCTGCCGTACTTAACATATGACAGTTATGCACTAAAAGACCATTAGCAACGAAGTTATGATTGTCTTCAACTTCAAGATCGTATACTGGTTCAATTCCAGCGCGGTGGACAGATTTTACCGTCTCCAAATTTGTAAATGAAAGTTCCGCATCCACATTCACAGGGGATAGTATCTTCACTCCTTCTTTTACGTCCTTTGCTGCTATCCATCCTTGATCAGTTCTAATTAAATGATTTGCAGTACATTTGATTTCTCGATGAGTTGTTTTTATGACCAAGGTTTGTTTTTTTCCCTGGTCTAACCACCGAATAACTCGCTTAAATTCCCACTTATTAAGTACCTCATTATAACTAAGAACTTTTTCACCTTGAATATTTGGGTTGTCAATGCGGATCAGTCCTTTTTCTGTCAGAATTAAAGAATCTCCTGTTAAGCACTCGTCAATCACATAAACCTTATAACGACACTCCACAGGGGCAAACTGGGCTTTTTCAATCAATTCGCGGATATTATCCACACCAGTATTACTAGCTGCGTCGATTTCGATCACATCCAGGGAATAGCCCTTAGTAATCCCTTGACAAACATTACAAACCCCACAGGGTTCAGCAGTTGGCTTGTCACTTTTAAGACAATTAAGAGATTTGGCGAGAATGCGAGCGCTGGATGTTTTTCCTGTACCTCTAGGGCCTGTGAACAAATAAGCGGGGGCGATTTTTGATGAACGAATGGCGTTGGTGAGAGTAAGTGCGATCGCTTCTTGACCCACCAATTCAGCAAAACTTTTGGGGCGATACTTATGGTGTAAGGGTTCGTAAGACATGGATAAAATTTTTCAATGCCTTTGGTAGTTAATTGGTAGCACCCAGGCGCATTGGGGACTTAAATATTTTAACAACTTGTAAAAATTGCCATGATAACAGATGGAGATTAAATAAAAATATTATTTTAAGTAAAATTACTAATTAGGTATAAATCTATTATACTATAAAAAAGTTCAATTGGCAAGACTATTTTTTCATATTGGTGATGGGTAATGGGTAATGGGTAATGGGTGATGGGTGATGGGTGATGGGTGATTGGAACTGAACGATTTTCCTGTGGAGATGAACGATTTTCCTATAGAGATGAACAATTTTCC
>NZ_JAYGHC010000028.1:10280-43404 GCF_034932285.1 Cronbergia sp. UHCC 0137 | reverse complement strand
TTTCCTGTGGAGTGAATAATAATTTCTACCTCCCCTGCCTCCCCTGCCCCCTGCCCCCTGCCCCCGGTCGGTGAGCGAAGCCGAACCGCTGCCCCCGGTCACTGAGCGTAGCCGTAAAGCCTAACGGCATAGCTTACGCTTACCGCGAAGCGTCTCGAAGAGAAGTGCTGCCTCTTGCTATAGAATTTTCAGTTTAGGCGAAGGGATGGTCACGGACATGGCTAAAATTTTAATTAAGCAAAACTCAATGGTGCAGTAGATGCTCAAGCGGCTAATTCAGTGGCTCAAAAAATTTTTTCAGAACTTGTTTGGTAGCAAACCAAGATCCAAACCAGTTAGAGAAAATGTACAGCAAGAACCAGCACCTCCCTTAACTGATACAGATTTAGAATTCCTATTTACAGAACTGTTAGAAGGAGTTCATCAAGCAAGAGGAGAGGCTTGGACACAAAAGTGGTTTCATAATATTGAGCATCGCGTCTCCACTGAACGCTGGCTAGAGTGGCTAGAACACTTTGGACAGAAAGTATTGGCATCCCGCACACCCAACAACGATTTAGCAGCGCGATTAGTGAAGTTAGGTGAGTTGGGTATTGGCGAAATTGGCAACCTTGCCTATAGTATTGGGATGCAGTTGTTAACCCGTAATCCAGTAGAACCCATCTGGGAATACGAGGGGCCGGATGCTGTGATGGAAGAAACCGTTGTATCGCCATTAATCTCCTTTGCGGCAAGTCCAGGAGATATAGGTGAAAACTTGCCAGAGGGAGAATATCAAACCATTGACCTAGATCAATTTTTGTTGATGTTACAGCAAGATGGAAACCTCCGCCAGCAAATTGCTCAACAACTGGAAGTAGAAACAGATGATCCAGAAGTGATTATCCAAACATTGATTAATCAATGGGAAGCTTCTGAGTCAGAAAATTAAAAGGTCAGGGGAAAGGAGAGAAGGGAGAAAAGTAATTTATCCTCAGTCTCATTTCCCCTTCAGCGACTTGATTGTAGGGATTTTTGATCAAATTAAGTAATTATTGATTTTTTTTGACACAAGGATGGCTACAATCTAGGATAAGCGAAATCGAAAATGTAGCAAATGTTCAGGTGGCTATTGCAGTGGCTTAACACGGTTTTTAAGTACCCCTTTGGTAATCGTCAAGATAATAATCTGATGACGAACAACGACAAAGAGGTAGATCCAAATTCATTACCAGAACTAACCAATGGGGATCTGGAACTTTTGTTTACCCAGTTGCTAGAAGGTGTACATCAAGCACGGGGTCAACAGTGGGCGCTCAAATATTTGCAGCGCATGGAACCCCGGATTACAGTGGACCGTTGGCTAGATTGGTTACTAATTTTTGGTGAAAGATTATTAATTTCACCTGTTCCAAATCATTATTTAGGGCAACGGATGGTACAACTGGGTCAATTAGATATTGGCAAAGTTGGTGAACTGTCCTATGAGATTGGTATCCAACTATTGACCCGTGATTTAGAGGATGAAAAGGATCAACAGCCAGTGGAAGAATCACTGCTACAGACTCCTGGACAAAAATTGTTGGCTGAATTGGGTGAAAATATCTGGCAATACGACGAAAAAGTTGCCAATATCAATTCTGTTGTTTCAGTGGATGAATACTCAAACAATCAAACTGTGGAAACTGAGTATTTCAACTATTCTGTTGTTCCAGTGGCGGAAACCTGGAAGGAGTTTTCCCCGGATTTAAGTGATGGATACTCAGAACATCAATCAGAAAATCAATATGATTATCTCAGAGAGGCAGTTGGGGAAGATGTAGTATTGGTTGATGATCAGACTCAGCCTTTGGTAAATGTAGAGCCGCAGATAGCACATACTTTAGAAGAGTTGGTGGTGAGGTTAGAACACAATACCAATTTGGTGCAGCAATTGTCGGCAGAGTTAGCAATCCGTAGCGGCTCTTCAGTCTCTTTTGCGGGCAATTCAGCCTTATCTGTTGCTGACCGGGCGCAAGAACTATTTTACCAAGGATTAGAGCAAGCTAAGGCTGGAAATTTATCGGGGGCTTTGGTTTGTTATGAGCAAGCGATTCAATGGCAACCAACAGCATATTTGTATTGGTTTAATAAGGGATTAACGCTATTTTATTTACAACGGTTTGAGGAAGCGATCGCTGCATACAATCAAACTATCACTCTCAAGCCGAATTTTTATCAAGCTTGGTTTAATCGGGGCAGAATACTAGGAGAGTTGGGGGAATTTGAGGAAGCGATCGCTTGTTTTGATAAAGTAACAGAAATTAAACCAAATTACCCAGAGTGCTGGTCTAACAGGGGTGCAGCACAGTTGAAATTAGGGCTAGTTTGGGAGGCTATTTTTAGTTATGACCAAGCCTTGAGTTTAGAACCCCAAGACCAAGAAAACTGGTATTATCGGGGTATAGCCCTGGGTATAAGTGAGCAATATGACGAAGCGATCGCTGCTTATGATCAAGCGTTAAAAATCCAACCAGATTACCATGAAGTTTGGATTGACCGGGGTGTGGTGCTGTTTAATTTAAGACGCTGGTTAGAGGCCATTGAGTCTTGGGATCAAGCCCTCTCGGTGCAACCAGACCTCTATTTGGCTTGGTTTAACCGGGGTGTAGCCTTGGATAATTTAGGACGGTTAGAAGATGCCATTTTTTCTTATCAACAGGCGATCGCCATCAACCCAGATTTTCACTTGGCTTGGTATAATCAAGCAGTAGCCTTGTTTTATTTAGAACGGTATGCGGAAGCGATCGCCTCCTATGACAACGCCCTACAAATTAAATTAGACTATTGGGAAGCTTGGATTGGTAGAGGTACAGCCGCCAGCAATTTAGTCATTACTGGAGATTCTTTACGCTTATTTAGTAGTATCGCCGCCACTAATCCTGCGTTAAGTTTGGGTGGCTATGAAGGCAAATTAGCCAGCTATCAAGAAGGATTAAAATATCTGCGTCCCGATACTCACCCAGAAGGTTGGGGAAGGCTACATTTAGCGATCGGTAACACCCATTATGAATACAGTAAAAAACAACCCACACCCCAAAATTATTGGTATGAAGCAATAACTGAGTACCAACAAGCACTATTAACTCTCACTGCAACAGACTTTCCTGAATTGCATTTAGAAATATTGCAATCTTTCAGCAAACTGGTTATAGCTTTAGAACAAATAGCACCAGCCAAAGAATTACAAAAACAAAGTACAAACCTGTTACAAGAACTACTCAATCAACCAAATCGTTTAGAAGAAAGTAAAAAACAATTATCTCTAAAATTTGCCGGCATAGAGCAATTAAACGTTGATTTAGCCGTAAATAACGGAGACTTAGTAGAAGCTTGGGAAATTGCCGAACAGGGCAAAAATGCTTGTTTAAACTGGCTACTCTTTGGTGAAAGCCGCACCATATCCACCAAATACCACTCTATTCAACGATTACTTAACCCCACCACAGCCATAGTTTACTGGCATATCAGCCCCATTGCCTTACACACCTTCATCATCAAAGATCAAGCCCCATCTCCCATTCCCCTGTTTACACCCATACAAGATGTAGCAGTCATACCCGAAGCAGTACAACGGCTGATTGCATTTGAAAATTGGTTAGAAGATTGGCATCAGCAACAGGAAGAATATCGTCATCAAGCCCAAGAAACACAAAAAAAACATCCTTGGCGAGTCGAAATAGAACAGAAACTCTCACAACTCAAAGACATCCTCAATATTTCCACAATTATTCAAGAATTAGAAGGAATAACCAACCTAATCTTAATTCCCCACCGTGATTTATATAGAGTGCCAATTCATGCTTTATTCCATTTTTCATCTCCTGAGCAAACCTACACCATCAGTTATTTGCCTAGTATCCAAATGGGATTTTCTCTCAAATCAAAAGCCATATCAAATTGGCAACAGCAAAAATTATTAATAGTAGAACATCCCAATTCTAGCAATTCTCCATCACTCAAATCTATCCAGTTTGAATCAGACGTAATTGCTCAGATGTTTGGTAATTTCCTGCGTGTGCCAGGAAAAAAAGCAACCAAAGAGCAAGTTAATAAATTATTGCTGACAGATTACAACATCTTTCACTTTATGGGTGATGTTATCAATAATTTAAGCAGTCCTTTAAAATCTGAATTAGCATTATTAAGTGAAGATCACCTGACCCTAGCAGAAATATGTCAAAAAACTCTAGTCAGTTACAAATTAGTCACCCTGGCAAATTGTCAAACTAACAATACAAACAAACACAAAATTACCAGTGAATATATAGGTTTAGATACCAGTTTTTTGAGTGCGGGTGTTCCTCATGTGGTCAGTACAATCTGGAATGTAGAATCATCGGCTAGTTCCTTAGTAATGATTGAATTTTACCGCAGATTACAGTCCCATAAATCACCAGCTTTAGCTTTAGCAGAAGCAACGACATGGCTAAGACAAATAACTGCTGGAGAATTAACAAAATGGTATGAAAATTTACTCCATCATGTCCATCCAGAAGACTTCAAAGTTAGAACTTATTTGGCTACAGAATTGTATAGAGCTAGTAAAATCTCACCAGAAAAAAGATGTTACAGTCATCCTTACTACTGGGCTGCATTTATCATTTTAGGTTGTGGTTAATAACGTACACCTGTCAGGGGGTTGGGGGTGGAGTTCTTGTATTTCACCCTAATATTCTCTCCTATAATTGTTTTTCTAAACGTCGAGAAGCCAATGCTATTGAATAACAAAATATCCAATAGATCAAACCAATAAATATATAAACTTCGGCATAACGACCGATGAATTGTTGTTGTGCCAAAATAGAGCGAGCTATACCTGTCAGTTCTACTAAACCCACTAAAGATAAAAGTGATGTATCTTTAAATAAACCAATAAACTGCCCAACAATGGCAGGAATAACGGCACGTAAAGCTTGAGGTAGAATAACTAATATTATTACAAAAGGTGTATTTAATCCTAATGCTTTTGCCGCTTCAATTTGTCCACGGGGGATAGATTGCAGTCCACCACGCACATTTTCAGCCATGTAAGCAGCACTAAATAAAACCAGTCCGGCAATTCCCCGCAGTAATCGATCTAAACGTAAATTTGTGGGTAAAAATAAAGGTAACATGACTTGAGCCAGAAATAAAATTCCGATGAGGGGAACTCCGCGAATTATTTCAATATAAAGGATAGAAAACCAACGCACCACAGGTAAATTGCTGGTTCTTCCTAATGCGAGTAAAACACCAAAGGGAAAGGAAAGGACAATGCTAATTACTGCCATTAATAGGGTTAGTAGTAAACCATTCCATAGGTTTGTGGATAGGGGTTTTAAGCCAAATCCTCCACCAATTAACCATAAAATAATCGGGAAAGATCCTAACCAGAATAAAGAAAGCCAAGGGAGAAGAATTTGAGAAAATTTTCTACCTAATGAAAATCCTGCTATAATTAAAAATGTAGTTGAGATTAACCAAAGCTGCGAAGTTGAATTTAAGGAGAAAGCTAGTAATAATATACCTGAATTTACAACCAACAAGCCGAATATTTGCCATTTTAAATTTTGCTTATTTGTAGTTATTCCCCAAGTGAGAGAACTGAAAGTAACGATAATTTCTAAAACTATCCAAATTCGCCAATAAAGACTTTGAGGAAATCTACCAACTAAGAATAAATGCAAATTAGCAGAAATTACTTGCCATTGTGCTTGGGTAATAATCCAAGTTGATGCTGACCATGTTACCCAACAGATGAGGATTAAACAAACAAAGGTTAATAAACTGTTGTACCAGGTACTAAAGAGATTTTTGCGTAACCAAGTTAGTTTAGTGGTTGTCATCTTTCTAAAATTTGTACAGTGCGATTAAAGAAGTTCATGATCAGGGAGATGATTAAACTGAGAGTAAGATAAGTGAGCATAATGAGGATCATCACTTCCACCGCTTTACCTGTTTGATTAAAAGTAGTAGAAGCGACAAAATAAATATCTGGATAACCAATAGCGATCGCTAAACTGGAATTTTTCATCAAATTCAGATATTGACTGGTAAGTGGTGGAATAATCAACCGCAAAGCTTGGGGAAAAATCACCAAACCCATGGCTAAACTGGGTTTTAGTCCGAGCGATCGCGCAGCTTCCGATTGTCCTTTAGGTACAGCTTGAATCCCACCCCGCACAATTTCCGCAATGAACGCACCTGTGTAAAAGGTCAACCCCAATAACAAAGATGAAAACTCTGGAGAAAAGGTAATTCCTGGCAATTCAATGCCATTTTGACTCAAAGAAACCAAACCCAAAACAGAAATTTTATTCTCCACTTTCGGGAAACTTAGAAAAACCGCAAAGTACCAAAAAAGTAACTGCAACAATAAAGGTGTATTGCGGAAAATATCAACATAAACTAAAGCTATATTCCTAACTAGCCAGTTACCTGAAAGACGGGAAATACCAGCAGTTACCCCGACAATAGTAGTGAGAAAAATTCCAGCGATCGCAATTCTTAAAGAATTAATCAAACCCACCCACAAAGCACGGCTATAAGTATCAGTGGGTTTATAACCAATTAAAGTTTCACCGATATCAAAAGACGCTTGTTGATTGAGAAAATCAAAACCAAACTGAATCCCTAACTGCCGGAAATTACGATTAAGATTACTCCAAATAACTATCACTACCACCACGATTAAAAATACAGCAATCAATTGTCCAGCATTTTGCCAAAAGCGTTTATTAATCATCTTTATTTTGCTTTGCGTTCTTCGCCGCTACGTCTCTCAATATTCTAGGTTGATGGTTGAATGCGATCGCTCTACCAGATTACACCTAAGTTCTAGGGATTCTATAATTAAATACGGCTAATTATACTACGAACAGTATCTAAAGCTTGACTGAAAGAGGGACGATCATCCTCTAAAGCATACGACATACCATTAACAAAGAGATCATATTCATTAGCATAGATTGGATCAGATTCGAGGTATTGTAGCATTTTTTGCAAACGCTGTTTTGGTGGAATTTCTGAAAGATTAATTCCTTTAGCTCGTTGTGCATCTTGCTCCAAGAGACTAACAACCAGATTGGAAAAATCTTTGTATTTTGTGATAAAATCTTCCAAAGCTGTTAAATCATGTAAATGACGGATGATTGTTGGATCATCATTTTCATGTTCACGATTTCGAGATAACACACGCCAAGTTAAAACACTTAGTTTATCAGCCGCCGTTTCCACAGGTGAGACACAAGCTATCATGGGAACTTCTGGTTTTCCGTTCGGCGTAGCTTGAGCAATGAAAGATTGCAGAGGTTTTTCTTGAACTTGTAAGGGTAAAACTGGTGGCTTAAAAGTGATTTCTAACTTAATATGAGGACGCAACGCTACTGCTGGTTGGAAATTTTGCTGATAAGCGATTTTACAAACGAAAAATTGTCCTTTATTTCTACTTTCACAGTCCTCATCTTCAAGTGACCAATCAGAACTAGCCTTGCGTATTGCATCAACTAGCAGATGTCGATAATTTCGGGCTTCTTTCCTATCAAAGCCTGTTGACGGCAGAATTATTTTAAAATCTAAGTCTTCTGAAAACCTTTGAATTAGCCCAAATCCTTTTGATAAACTCGTTCCACCGGAAAAAACAAGCCGCATATTTGATTTAACAGTAATCATAGCGGCAATTATCCGCATTGCATACCAGTCTTTTTCAACAAAAGCAGAATCAACGCCGAGATCAGCAGCAATAAGTTCTACAATCTTTGGATTAAGTTGCGTATTCAAAGGTTATATATTTTCCTTGATAGCCAATTTTGCGTGTCACACGCCCTTTCACTCCAATCACTCGCCCCGTTGGGATTTGGGTTGTCCGCCCCTCATTGTAAGCTTGATCATAACTTGAGGGAACTACTTCCAGATTGAGTTTTGTTAACGCTTCAATTGCTAAATCACGCAAACTCTTACGAGGGATAATGCGATTTGATAAGGGTGAAATAGCTGCCTTGGCATACAAACCATAACCAATTTTGATAACTTTGCCTTTAGCCTCTAACATACGCAGACTACGGCCAACTTGGTCATAATTAGCGATATCTTCAAAGTCTTTACGCAAAAATACTTCACGGTTGCTGCGGGCAATACGGTACGCAATCCGGTCTTGCACAGTTTTGAGCTTTTTCATTGCGTCCTCTTAGTCAGGGAAATTTGCAAAAACAGGACATATATCTATATTGTACAAGAATGCGACAATTGCTCACAGATTGAGGAAATATTTATGATCAAATTTAGGTAATTGATCAGTATTACCCAGAGTTTATCACAAAACTAAGAAATTTTCGATATTGAAGAGTTTAGTTTCTTCATCTGTCCAATACTATAAATTATAACAGTTATTTAAACTTACCAAATCATGTCAAAATAGCGCCACCCATTAACCGCGCATACCTATACTTCAACTCATCTTTCATCAATGGCCAACGGTCTAAACTGGCATCCATTTCTATTACTTTCTCTGCTGCTTGTCGCGCTAACAATAAAACGTCTTCATCTTCTACTAAACTAGCTAATGTGAAATCTGCTATACCTGATTGACGTGTTCCCATCACTTGGCCAGGACCGCGCAAACGCATATCCATTTCCGATATAAAAAACCCATCCTGAGACTGTTCTAACACTTTCAATCTTTGTTGAGCATCGGCACTTCTCGAACTACTCATTAACAAACAATAGGACTGGTCTGCACCTCTACCTACACGTCCCCGTAATTGGTGCAGTTGGGATAAACCAAATCTCTCCGCGTGTTCAATTAGCATAACTGAGGCGTTGGGAATATCTACACCTACTTCAACTACTGTGGTTGAAACTAAAATCTGCGTTTCTTTATCCCGAAATTTATTAATGGCTTCATCTTTCTCGGCTGATGTCATCCGTCCATGCAATAATCCTACTTGAAAGTCAGGAAAAATACTCTCTTGTAACTTTTGATGTTCCTCCACCGCAGAACGCAAATCCAACTTTTCTGATTCTTCCACCAAAGGCAAAACCACATAAACTTGCCTTCCTTGGACAATTTCTCGACGCATCAAATCATAGGCTTGTCCGCGTTGTTGACCTGTTAATAAGGTTGTTTGAATTTTTTGCCGTCCCGGTGGTAATTCATCAATCTGACTCACATCTAAATCGCCATGCACCGTTAACGCCAACGTCCGAGGAATGGGAGTTGCAGTCATTGTTAATACATGAGGTTGTTCGCCTTTTTGCTGTAACTTTGCCCTTTGTTCTACCCCAAAACGATGCTGTTCATCAATTACGACTAAACCCAATTGGCGAAAATTAACGGGGTCTTGAATTAAAGCGTGAGTTCCCACCAATAAAGGTAATTCACCTGTTTCTAACTGAGAATGTATTTCTCTTCTTTTAGCTGTTTTTGTCGAACCTGTTAATAATTCTACAGGTAAATGCAATAAATTAAACCAACTCACCAATTTACGATAATGCTGTTCTGCTAAAACCTCCGTTGGTGCCATGAGTGCGGCTTGATAGCCTGATTGAATGGCGGCTAAAATGGCGACAACGGCGACGACTGTTTTACCTGAACCGACATCTCCCTGGACTAACCGATTCATGGGGGTGGGTTTTTGGATGTCGCTGAGAATTTCGTTTACAACTCTTTGCTGGGCGTTAGTGAGTTTAAAGGGGAGAATTTCGTTGAATTGGGCTAATAATTCACCTTTGGGGGCAACAATGACGTTAGTTGCCACTTCTCGCGCTTTTTGTTGACGTTGCAGTAACCCAACTTGCAGGTAGAAAAATTCATCGAAGACGAGACGACGACGGGCAACTTTTAATGAGTCGCTGTCATCTGGGAAATGGATGTTAGCGATCGCATCCTTCAATTCCATCAAACCATACTTTTCCCGCAAACCACTCGGTAAAGGATCTTTTAAATTAGCCGCCGCAGGTAAAGCCGCAATCACCGCTTGTCTAACTGTATTCGCCATCACCCCCTCAGTCAAGGCATAAATCGGTACAACCCGACCAATAGTTAGAGAATCAATGGTATCTCCAGGATTTGCCAAAACCTCCAACTCTGGATTATCCAAGGTGACACCGTATTTTCCCCCCTTCACCAACCCACAAGCCGCGACTACACTACCCACCGGATACTTACGTTTTAAACTTTCTTGCCAACCACGGCTACTAAAGCGCGACCCTGCATAAAACCGCCCTACTTTGATTTGTCCGGTATTGTCTTTGAGTATTAGTTCTAAAATCGACAATTTCTGATTTTTGGGGCTAGTAAAGCAGTTACAACGCTTAACTGTTGCCACTATTGTCACCGTCTCCCCCCCCTCTAAATCATGAATATTGACTTGACGGGCATAATCAATATGATCACGGGGATAGTAGAACAGCAAATCGCGGACGGTATACAAATCCAACCGCCCCAAATTTTCAGCTTTCCTAAAGCCTATTTCTGGCAAATCGCTGAGTTTTTGGTCTATTTTCGGAGCTAATCGCCGACTAACTTCTGGGATAATTTGGGATTTGGGATTGGGGGTTTTAGATTGATAACTTTTCCCCTGCTCCTCTACCCCGTTATTTTCCAGTTCCTTTTGCAGTTGGTCAAGATATCTCCTGACTTGGGCTACCAGGTTCTTTCTTGCTGTAACTTCCAGATTGGGATAATTGGCAAACTGCATGGCGATTTCTTGCCAACGACGACGTTCATTTGCGGGCAAACCGGCGGGGAATTTCCCAAAGGTCAAACTGAGAAATTCACTGAAGCGGTATTGTCTGCCCACCAAATCAGTAAAGCCGTGTTCTGCCTCTACTGCCAAGGCTTTGTGTAATCTAATCCAATCTGGTATGTCGTTAATCATAACTTATTCAAACCAACTGGCTCGCCAAGCGGCTTCAGCTTCAGCAACTTTAAGTTCCCTCTGCTTTTTTTGATACTCGCGGCCTAGTTTATTTAGCTGTACTAAAATATTACGAATTTGCTTTCTTCCTGACAACAGTGTGGCATCAGCAAATTCAATTTCTCCTAGTCGCAGATTAATAGCCATGATTTGTGTCAGGGTAGAGTCTTCTGAATCTTGTTCATTGCTAATTTCAATGACTAAGTTTAATAGGTTGGGTGGACCTGGCATGATTTCGGCAGATGATTCTGATGCCACTGCTGCGGCGGCGGCTAAAATGGGTTCTGGGAGCTTTTTAGGCAAAATTCCGGTTTTCTGAATCAAAACGTTAGCTTGATGGGAAGTTTTTTTCAGTGTTTCCTGAATTTTTTCCTCTAACTGCTGTTGCCATTCTGCTAATTCTACTGGGTTGGAGGGGTCTAAGAATTTTTGATCTTTGTCACTTTCGTCTATTTCGTCACTTTCTTCCGTTTCTCCAACTTCTTTGTCTTGAAAAGAAGTTAGCAAATATTCAGCAGCTTGTTGACCCAATTTACGGATACTTTGCTGTAGTTGTTGCTTTCTATTTAATGATAAATGCAGGAAGTTTTCAGGATATCCCTGGGTACACAGATGATAACTAGCCAAAATCAACTGTTTTGCTAATCCTTGCCCCAATATAGTTAAATAGTTCCGATAGGCACCATGCAGTTCCAGAGCGATCGCTCTAATTCCCTCCTCCAGCATGGTAATATCTTGTTGTATTCGCTCAATTGCTCTGACCATAATTTATATCTAATCTTGTATAGTACATATATATTAACTCTCTGCGCCTCTGCGCCTCTGCGTGAAAAAAGCTGTTCCCTGCTATAAAAACACAGGCCAGCAAAACTTGCTAGACCTGTGGGAGAATTTAGTCAGAGCAGGAGAACCCACCCTTTCGGGGTTGACTTTACAAAGCGCCCATTTGAGCAGCAACTTCTTCAGCAAAGCTCATTTCTTGTTTTTCGATGCCTTCACCTAGCACATAACGCACAAAGCCATTTACAAGGACTGTTTCACCTATTGTAGATTCAACTTGTTTTACCAAGTCTTGTACAGAAATGCTTTGATCACGGATATAAGGTTGATCTAGCAAAGCCATTTCTTTTAAGCGTTTTTCAATCCGTCCTTGAACAATCTTTTCTTTGATGTTCTGTGGTTTATTGCCCAAATCATCCTTGCCCATTTCAATGTCCGTTTCTTTTTGGACAATTTCGGCAGAAATTTGGTCTACGGTGACATACTCGACATTAGGACAAGCGGCAACTTGCATAGCTGCATTTTTAGCCAAGCCTTTAAATTCATCTTTAGCAGCAGCCGAGTCTGTTTGGGCATTCAGTTGAACCAAAACACCAACTCGTCCACCGGTGTGAATGTAGCTGTCTATAACTCCTGGTGTGTCACCGAGTGAAAAAGCTACAAAACGCCGCACTTGAATATTTTCACCAAGGGTAGCAATAACTTGCTTGATGGCTTCATCTACGGTGATGCTGGCATTTTCAATATAGGGTTGAGCCAGTAGAGATTCGATATTATCAGCCGTTGCTGCTTGTTCACCCAGGTTCTTCACTAGGGCTTTAAAAGCGTCGTTACGGGCAACAAAATCTGTTTGACAGTTGACTTCGATTAGTACACCCACCTTGCCGTCAGGCTGAATGTAGGTGTCTACCAGACCTTCCGCCGCAATGCGATCGCTCTTTTTCCCTGCCGAGGCAATACCTTTTTTGCGTAGCCAGTCCATGGCTTCATCTATATTGCCCTCGGTTTCTTTCAGCGCCTTTTTGCAGTCCATCATGCCTGCACCAGTTTTTTGGCGTAGCTCTTGGACGAGTTTTGCAGATATTTCCGCCATTTTGCTTCGATTCCTAACTTGACCTTGAGTTGTAATCGCTCACGAGTATTCGGTATTTCTATCTTACTCAGGGACGGGCAAGAAAAAGCAATGAAGTTTCACAGGATCTTGTTCAGGAATAATGAACTGTTACAAACCACTATTCCTGAATTTTGTTTAAACTTCTTCCTCTTCACCTTCAGGAATCACCGAGTCAGTATATTCACTTTCCTCGTAGTCGTAATCTCCTTCAGCACCTTCGTAATCTTCGTATTCTTCTTCTGGTTCTAACTGACCATGACGGCCTTCATAAATAGCATCTGCTAATTTGCCGACAATCAGCTTAATGGATCTAATTGCGTCGTCGTTGGCTGGGATGGGAATATCTACCACATCTGGGTCACAGTTGGTATCCAACATTGAAACAATGGGAATACTCAATTTTTGGCATTCTTGAACTGCGTTGTATTCCCGGCGTTGGTCAACAATCACGACCACATCAGGGACTTTCCGCATATTTTTAATGCCGCCCAAATATTTTTGCAGTTTCGACATTTCTCGCCGCAGCATTGATGCTTCTTTTTTCGGCAATAGATCCAAAGCGCCTGTTTCTTCTCGGCGTTCTAAATCTTTGAGACGATCTGCTCTAGTTTTGATTGTCGCCCAATTGGTCAACATTCCACCTAACCAACGTTGGTTGATGTAGTGCGAACCACAACGGGCTGCTTCTTGGGCGATAATGCCTGCTGCTTGCCGCTTAGTCCCAACAAAGAGGAATTTCTTCCCTTGCTCTGATTGGGTTCGCATATAGTTGTAGGCATCATCCATCAAGTGGGCAGTTTGTACCAAGTCGATGATATGTACGCCATTGCGGGAAGTGTAAATGTAGGGAGACATTTTTGGGTTCCAGCGCCGGGTCTGATGCCCAAAGTGAACCCCTGACTCCATCATCTGAGCCAATGAAACAACTGGCATATTTTATTACTCCTATTCGGGTTAAACCTCCATCCAGGCGCATTTCCCATGGGGAAACACCCGAATCCCCGGATGTGCGAGATTATAATCAACCATACTAGGGTAGCATAGGATAGGGCTGAAGTGGGAAGATGTTTAGGAAACAGCGATCGCTTGTTTTATATTCTCGTTTACGCCTCGACTGTACCCAGATTTCCGGTAGAATAACTTGGCAACTCAGTAAGTGACAGATTGAAAATCATGGCAGTAGCTAAAATTGGAATTATTGGTGGCAGTGGTTTATACAAAATGGATGCACTCAAGGATGTGGAAGAGGTAGAATTACAAACGCCTTTTGGTGCGCCATCGGATGCTGTGATTCTGGGGACACTAGGGGAAACTAGAGTGGCTTTTTTGGCGCGTCACGGTCGTAATCATACGCTTTTACCTTCTGAGTTGCCCTTTCGTGCCAATATCTACGCCATGAAAAAACTGGGTGTGGAATATTTGATTTCTGCTAGTGCGGTTGGTTCTTTGAAGGAAGAAGCTAAACCGTTGGATATGGTAGTACCTGATCAGTTTATTGATAGAACCAAAAATCGAGTTTCTACGTTCTTTGGTGAGGGGATTGTCGCACACATCGCTTTCGGTGATCCAATTTGTCAGAATTTAGCTGGTGTTTTGGCCGAGGCGATCGCTTCCTTAAATTTACCAGATGTCAGTCTCCATCGTGGTGGTACTTATGTATGTATGGAAGGTCCCGCATTTTCAACTAAAGCCGAATCTCATCTTTACCGCAGTTGGGATGCAACGGTAATTGGGATGACGAATTTACCAGAAGCGAAGTTAGCCAGAGAAGCGGAAATTGCTTATGCAACTTTGGCGCTGGTGACAGATTACGATTGTTGGCATCCAGACCATGATAGTGTGACAGTAGAAATGATTATTGGCAATTTACAACGCAATGCGGTAAATGCTCAAAAGGTGATTCAAGAAACTGTCCGACGTTTGAGTGAAAATCCCCCTTCTAGTGATGCACATACGGCTTTGAAGTATGCGATTTTAACGAATTTGGCCAATGCACCAACACAGACAAAGGAAAAGTTGGCGTTATTGTTGCAGAAGTATTTGTAAGTAAGACAGGGGGCAGGGGAAGTAGGGAAGGAATAAATCTTATATTACCAATCCCCAATCCCCAATTAACGTAAGTTGCTAGTTAGGTGAAATGTCTGAAATGGCTAACGCCACGCTACGCGAACAGGATGTCCAGGATTAGAGGATTTACAGGGTTAAAACACAACACGGCTTAATTGTTTGATTCTCCGGGTAGGGTTTTAAGCCCTGGCGACTAGAAGTCACGGCTACACAAACAAAGTCCGCCTGCGCGGACTAACGAAAAATCAAGGATTGGAAACCCACGTAGGTGGGTTTTGCCTGTGTAGATGCGGTTTCTAACCGCCCGTTTAATTATAAATCTAGGGTTTTCGTGATTATACAAAAGTCCATGTCTCAACCGTTGTGAGTATAAAACACAACACAATACAGTTGAGTTGAAAATTTATTCTTTTTATTTCTCTGTGTCCTCTGCGCCTCTGCGGTTTGTTTAAAAAAGAATTTCGGGCTTCCCCGAACCGTGTTGGATTACAACAGAAAATTACTCACCAATAACCAGCCTCAACTAGATAACTAGCAACTTGAGTTATTAAACCACCTGAAAACTAAAATTCAAACTTGCCCAATTATTCACATCTAAGATGTAATCTGTAGCCGTGCTGGTTGTCTCGGTGACAACTGCACTGGCATGATGTAAATCTTGCAGCAAAGCTTGGGCAACTTCTAAAGGATTCGATAATGCAGCAATAGGTTTACGGTTGCCAATGGGGTAATCTATAGAACCCAAGGCATTGAGGGTTTCTGTAAAAGGTTCTGTGCTAAGGATAGTTTGATGTTCGCAAAATAAGGAAATTCCAGGAATTACCCATTCAGAGACAGCAGCGATTTCTGGTAGTGTAATAGTCTCTCCGGGGGCAATGATGATATTTTGCAATAATGGTTTAGTTTCTGAATCACCCAGTTGTTGACTGACTTGCCAAGGATAAAAAGCGATCGCACTACTTCGACTATTTAATCCTAACAACATAAAATACACAGGGCGATCGCTCAAATTTTGCACCCGATACTGCATCCTACTACCCACAGGAATTGTCGGAATAGCTTCTCCTTGAGGATTGGTAATTTTTCTGGTTTTAGTTCCTGCTATACGACTCCGCAAGGTTTCCCACTGCATGACTACACGGGGTGAGATATTATTCACAACTTCCAAGGTGACTTTAACTGCTAACCGGGAAGAACCTTCATTATCCGTCAGTCTCCATAACTTTGCTGCCAGAAGATTGGGTAATTTTGGCACTAACCTCTGTACTGCAACTTTTACAGCTTCTTCTATTTCCCCAGAAGTATTGGGAATTAGCTCACCCAAGCGAGAAAATAGGGCATAACGGGTGTTATCTTGATTTACCTTGCTGAAAATGTAATCTGTTGGTTGTTCTCCGGTTGCTACCGTTGATAACCTCGCTAATGCGGCAAAGGCACTGGTCGCATCAACTCGTTCAATTCGTTCTAATTTGGTATCTATCGCAATTGTTAAGCCAACATTCCGGGGTAAGATGCGGACTGATTCCTGTACCAGTTGCCCAACTTGTGGCTGATTGATAGATTCTGAGTTGATAATTTGCCCTTTGGCTTTTAACCCAGTGCGCGATCGCAATACTAACGTTTCTCTCTCTCCAAAAGTAAATTGAGAATTTAGCCCATAGTTTTCCAACACTTGGGGGGGTAATCCTGCCAAAAATAACCGCACTGTTTTTCCGTCTTCTTCTATCTCCGTTATTACTCCTTCCCCTCCACCATCGTTGGTGAAAAAATCATTAACCAATAAAACTTTTTCAGCATTTTTATCAACCATCAATAATGACGGCTGCTGTTTACTACCCAGCTTGTGCATAGAACTAGCAGCATGGTAGAGAAGAATTTGAATGGTACTTGCTGGTATAGTTTCCCATAAATATTGAGTGAGGGCATAGGTAAATAACCCGGCACTTAAACCAGACAAAAACAATTCCTGGGCTAACTGTTGGGGATTAGAAGTTGCTTGTAACACCAACCCCTTGTTTACTCCTGAATCTTCGATTTTCAGTTGTTGGAGAAAATCGACTTCCTTGGCTACTAACCTGATTTCTGGAGATTCTGGACGGGTGCGAGTCCGTAAACCTTTCGGCTGGAATGTACTAGGAGTATGGTAACTGGTATCTAGTACCGCCATTACTTGCTCTGTGGAGAGCGATCGCAACAACAGTAACAGAGTTTCTGCCAATATATAATTGCCAAATATATTATTTTGTGCGTTTTTCTCATTCACCGGCACCAAGGCATTGTGAATCGTCTCTGGCAACGTTCCCAATTTCACCCTGGTACCATAACCACTAAAGTGGAAGAAAACCACATCACCGGCCTTAGCTTGCCCACTCAGATGATCTAAAAACGCTGCCTCAATAAATTCTCGACTAGCTTGTTCCTCAGTTAACGTGAGAATATCAGCAGCCGCAAAGCCAAAGCGGTTAATTAAAAGTTCCCTTTGCAATTCCACATCAGTCAAACAACCACCAAGGGCAGGACTGTAGGAATATTGATTGATGCCCACCAACAACGCCAACTTACGGGATACAGGTTGGGCTAAAGCTCGATAATAGTGGCTTCCTAAAGTCAACCACTCAGCCTCAGTTAATCCCAACACTGCTAGTAAGCAGCCCATTCTTTGCAAAAACCTACGGCGTTTCATAAATTAGCTACCAGACTTCAACCCGTCCGCTAACAGCTTAAAGGGCTAAGGACTGTACTGTAAAGTTTTAGTTTATCTATTTGCAATTTTACTGAAAATAGGAGTAACGGGCGCATCTTTTTGGGAGTGCGATTAAACCCCTACTTTTATTAGCCCTAAGCTAATACAGACTCCCCCATTGCCCGGGTCAACTCTGCCGCTACTTCGGGACGAGAAAATTCTGGTGGGGGTAACTCACCGCGACGTAACATTTCCCGCACTTTTGTCCCGGATAGGTGAACCCGTTCTTCTGGTTTACTGGGGCTGGTTTTGGTTGTCGCCATTTGTTTGGTACGTGTGCAATAAAAGGCGTGTTCAAATTTCATTGGCACAATACCCAATTCATCGGGTGCAAATTCATCGAAGATATACTGGGCATCGTAAGTACCGTAGTAATCACCCACACCCGCATGATCCCGCCCAACAATAAAGTGTGTACAGCCGTAATTTTTACGAACTAAAGCATGGAAAATTGCTTCCCTTGGTCCAGCGTAACGCATGGCGGCTGGATTAATTGCCAAAATTACTCTGTCTAGGGGATAATAGTGTTCTAAAAGAATTTCGTAGCATCGCATCCGCACATCAGCAGCGATATCATCTTCTTTAGTTGCCCCAACTAAGGGATGTAAAAATAGACCATCTACTGTTTCTAGGGCGCATTTTTGAATATATTCATGGGCGCGGTGGATGGGGTTGCGAGTTTGAAACCCAACGATAGTTTTCCAGCCCTTCTCTCTAAACATCTGTCTAGAAGCTGCCGGATCAATTTGGTAGTTGGGGAAATGGGGATGAGAATCGCGTTGTAGTAACCAGATATCACCAGCTAGGTTAATAGAACCTTGATTGTAGACTACTTGGACTCCTGGGTGTTTAGCGTCATCGGTGCGATAGACGTTGATTGCTTCTTTGTTTTTGTCGTAGCTATATTTTTCGGTGAGTTGTAATACCCCTATATATTCGCCTTTGGGGTTATTCAGACGCACCAAATCCCCTACTTTCAGGGGGGCGGCTATTTCTTCGCTGACAGATAGGGTAATTGGTATTGACCAGACAACACCATTAGCTAACCGCATTTCGGCAACTACGCGATCGTAGTCTTCCTGATTCATGAACCCTGTGAGGGGACTAAAACCGCCGATCGCGATCATTTCTAAATCAGAAACAGCGCGATCGTCTAGGGTAACTTGGGGTAAAACGTCAGCTTTTGAGAGAAATAGTTCCTTTTGTTCCGGTGTAGCAACCCGGTTAACCAATTCTCCACCGTGGGCAGCAATGGCATCTAAATGATAACTCAACTTAATTTCTTCCCTATATTATTATTGCGAACTATGTACTAAATTATCAAACTGTGGGTACATGGAGTACAAATACGTTTAAACTTTTTAGCGATCGCTAATTTCCAAGGGTGAAATTCTAAAAATAGGTATCTTTTATAACTACTAACACCACAATGACCCTTGTTAAGTTAATCTGGAGTTAAAGCAATTTAAGGCTGAGAAGTATGGCTACTGTATCTCCCGTAGTGAAACCCGTTAGCCAAATACAGTTAGCTCCTGGTAGTGTAGTTACTATTCGGGATGTGAGTTGGCAAGAATTTGAATCTATTTTGCAAGAACTGGGAGAAAAGCGTTCTGTGCGAGTTGCGTACAGTAATTTTACACTGGAAATTATGGTTCCCCTACCTGAACACGAAAAGCCCAAAGATTTAATTTCTGATATTGTTAAAATCTTGCTGAAGCAGTTGGGGAAAAAATATGAACCTTTTGGTTCAACAACTTTCAAACGAGAAAATACAGCCGCAGTAGAACCAGATGCCTGTTTTTATATTCAAAATTACCAAATAATGATCAATAAGCGGAGATTAGAAATAAATGATCCACCTCCTGATTTAGCAATAGAAATAGATGTGACTTCTAAAACTACACTGGAAGCTTATCGAGTTATAGGTGTTCCTGAATTATGGATTTATGATAGTGGTAAGTTTACTATTTATTTGTTTAGTGATGGAAATTATATTAAATCTGATCACAGTTCCATTTTTCCTAATATTCCTCTAACGCAGATGATACCCGCTACCGTAACACGCGCTTGGCAGGTGGGAACTGTGCAAGCGTTGGAGGAGTTTGTGAGGGAGATTAGTAGAAGTAGTTGTTGATTTAAATAAGGAAGGAATTAGGTATGCTTAATTGTCATGATGTTGCTAAATATTTTCTGGCGCAGACAGATGAAGATGCTGGGGATTTGATGTCTAATCTCAAGCTGCAAAAGTTACTTTATTATGCTCAAGGTTTTCATTTAGCATTGTATGATCAACCTTTATTTTCAGAATCTATCGAAGCTTGGACACATGGACCTGTAGTACCTGAAGCTTATCATATATATAAAGACCATGGTTCTAATGCTATTCCTATTCCTGAAGATATTGATTTTTCAAAATATGATCAGCAAACTCGTGAACTACTAGATGAAGTGTATTCTGTTTATGGTCAGTTTTCTGCATGGAAATTATTAAGCTTAATTCATGAAGAAGAACCTTGGAAAGATGCACGTCAAGATGATATAATTATCAGTCATCAAGCTCTCAAAAAACACTTTAAGACTCAGCTTGTGAATGCAAATGAGTAGTAAGAAAAGATTTAAACTCCCGCAAAAATTTTATATTATTTGGTTAGATAGAAATTGTATTTTTTACGATCATGGTTAATCTATTTTTATTACACTATAAATATTTGTTTCGCAGTTAATCCCAAGTTAGTTTTAGGTAACAGGGAACAAGGACGGGGAAACCCCGCCCCTACAGTCAAATAGGACTGACTTTAAAGCTTAACTAGAAGTATCTTACTTCGTAGCTTCAGCAATGGGAACCCATTCAGTATGGAAAGTTCCTTCTTTATCGGTACGCTTGTAGGTATGAGCGCCGAAGTAGTCACGTTGGGCTTGAGTTAAGTTTTGTGGCAAGCGATCGCGACGGTAGCTATCAAAGTAATCTAAAGAAGCACTGAAAGCTGGAACAGGAATACCCAACTTAGCAGCAGTCACAATTACTTCCCGCCAAGCAGTTTGTCTATCCAGAATAGTCTGCTTAAATTCAGGAGCTAATAACAGGTTAGGCAATGCTGGATTTTCGTCAAAAGCCTTCTTAATTTTATTCAAGAAACCAGCCCGAATAATACAACCACCTTTCCAAATCCGCGCCATTTCGCCCAGATTTAAATCCCAATTGTAGGTTTTAGAAGCTGTAGATAACAACGCCATACCTTGAGCGTAAGAACAGATTTTGGAACAATAGAGCGCGTCACGCACCATGTTCACAAAAGCCTTGATATCTCCGCTATAACTACCACCAGGTCCAGTCAAACTCTTAGAAGCTGCTACCCGTTCATCCTTAATTGAAGAGATAATCCGGGCATTTACAGCCGCCGTAATTGTAGGAATAGCTACACCCAATTCCAAAGCAGTTTGGACAGTCCAGCGTCCAGTTCCCTTTTGACCGGCTGCGTCAACAATCAAATCAACTAGGGGTTTTTTGGTTTCAGGGTCAACATAGGGGAAAATATTAGCTGTGATCTCAATCAAAAATGAATTGAGTTCGTCAGTAGTATTCCATTGTGTGAACACTTCATGTAACTGTGTAGCGTTCAGACCAGCTACATTTTTTAGCAAATCGTAGGCTTCTGCAATTAGCTGCATATCGCCATACTCAATACCATTGTGTACCATTTTGACATAGTGACCAGAACCACCGGGTCCAATGTAGGTTACACAAGGGCCATCATCAACTTGGGCAGCAATTTTGTTGAAAATAGGTGATAGGTACTCGTAAGAGCTTTTTGTACCACCGGGCATCAATGAAGGGCCATTTAATGCACCTTCTTCACCACCACTGACACCCATCCCAATGAAGCGTAAACCAACAGGTTCTAGTTCTTGGGTACGTCTTTCTGTGTCTTCAAACCAAGAGTTACCACCGTCGATAATGATATCGCCTTCAGACAACAAGGGTTTTAGTTGGGCAATTACGGCATCCACTGGTTTACCAGCTTGCACCATCACTAATATCTTGCGGGGGCGTTCTAGTGAAGCGACGAATTCTTCTAGCGTAAAAGCGGCTTTTACATTCCGTCCTGGGGCGCGTTGTGCCATGAAGGCATCGGTTTTTTCACGGGAGCGGTTGTAAACTGCAATTGGGAAGCCATTACGCTCGACGTTTAGAGCGATGTTTTCGCCCATAACGGCTAATCCAATCACACCAAAGCTTTGTAGGGTCATAAATTTGTTTGGCTAACTCTTGCAGATCCTTTCATCTTTAAGGGTAATCCGAGAATTTAGCTTCACTCCTAAAGAAGATATTAAGAGTTGGTGTAGATGTTAAAAAGTAACGATTACTACACCTAAGTAGTCGGACAAATTGAGAGAGCAGCAATTCTCATTTTGAAAAAAAATAGAGTATTGACCCCGACTTTGGAATTCAAAATATAGTACAAGATAACTAGTTTTTATCTAGTGGCAATGACTAAAGTACCAAGTAGAATTTTTTTGGTACAGTGATCCCTTTTAGACCGCGCAAAATGCTTAATTATTAATATCTGAGATTACTTTTTCAAACTAACATCTCCAAATTTTGACAGTTCCATCTTCGCTACTGCTTACAAGTGTTTGACCATCTGAGCTAAACGCAACTGAAGTGACTTTATCGGAAGAGCCATCATCATCCGGGAGAGTCAGTAGTTCCTTACCAGATTTCACATCCCAGAGCTTTACACTTCTATCCTGGCTTCCACTAGCGAGAGTTTGACCATCTGGGCTGAACGCAACTGAATTAATCGGATCACTATGTTCAGTTAAGGAATGAATCACTTCCTTTGTACTCACACTCCAAAGCTCTACATGATTTCCGTTTGTCAAATCTCCATCTCCACCAACAGCTAAAATGGAGCCGTCAGAGTTAAAATCAATTGAGTTTATTGAAGACCACTCTTCAGAGTGTATAAAACCCAATTCATTCTTACTTCTTATATCCCAAAACTTAACGTATCCTTTACTATCTCCACTCGCAAGTATAGAACCGTCAGGGCTAAATGAAATAGTATAGACAGGATTCTTATGTTGTAATGAAGCATATTCCTCTTTGGTAGTGAGGTTCCAAAGCTTGACAGTTGAATCTTGGCTCGCGCTTGCTACAAGTTTACCATCCTTGCTAAATGCAACTGAATGAATTCTTCCAAATGAGCCAATGTGATGCCCTTTAAAAATACTTTCCTCTTGCAATATTTTTGCATTGCATAACAAAAGATTGTTACGATCAGTACCTTGAATAATAGAGAAAGCAATTAATGTACCATCTGGACTAAAAGCAACTGCCTTATCCCGATCAAAGTTAAATATTTTATCATAGTTAATCGGACTCCTTATCTTCTTATTGATTGAAGCAAGGCGTTTATATTCACTCAAGCTCCATATAGCAACAAATGAGTTATAACTTTTAACAGCAATCGTGTTTTCTTTAGGATTAATGGCAATTGAACTAACTCTAAATCCAACGGGTAGTGTTTTTTCAAGTTGCCATGATTTATTTTCAGAACTTTGGACTTTATTACTTAATTTTAATGATTGTATCTCTTCAAGGCGCAGTGAACTTGAAGTTTCCCTATGTTCCAAATAGAAAGATGTCGAGACTACTACTGGAGGAGCATCAATACAATCCCAGAAGTTTTCATAATTGGCTTTTACTTGTCTATGAACTTCTTCTAGATCCTCATTGGTAATAGAAACTTTGTTTGTCTTCTTAATTACAACACCTTCTATCAAATAGATTTCTCGTCCGAAAGAGTCTTTGAGAAATTCATTTCCTCCTTCAGAATTAATATCTTTTTGCAATGCTTTAACTACACGAAAAATAATGCTGAAATCCCCAACTTTAGATCCCTCGATTTTTCGATAAGTAGCATAACCTGGCTCAGTTAAATCACCATCTGTGGCTCTTGCTAATAGATTAGGAATACCAGCATCACAAATAAAATTGGGAGCAACGATAGTTCTATAATCAATATAAGGGTTACGGCTCACCAGAAAAGGCCAAACTTCAATATTCATAATCCTGAACCTCCTAAGTCAGACGCTGGAAAGTTAGCAATGAGCTTCTTTTGGATATAAAAAAAACTGTCAACTGCATGATTCAATGCAGTTTCTTCATCGTTCACATCCTTTAAAGATTTCTCCTGCTGTTGACGTAATTTTTCAGTTTCCTGAGCCGCTTCTTGCTCTTTTTTAGCTACTTCTTCCTGAGTTCTTTGAATTTTTCCTTCAATTTTCTCTACGCTTTTTTCAGTTAAGTCAATAAACTTCTGTAAGGCAGAATTATTAATCTTGTATTTATCAGGTAGATTAGCAAGCAAAAATTGACGTATTACGGTGGTAGAAACTGATAAAACTGTGCTTGATATTAATTGATCTATCTTACCAATAAATCCATATTTTGGTTTAACTTCAGTAGGTCTTTGGAGAATTTTTTCCTGTTCTACTTTCAACTTATTTACTTGAGCTTTTAACCCATCTATTAACACACAAGCAAGTGGTACTTCCACTTGAAAAGGATGAGGAATTGCACCAGGAATCTTCTTCATTTGCCCATTAGATTGAAGAGTTGCAAAGCTCATACCTACAGAACTAATTGGAATTAACCGAACTGGACATCCTGCACCCGTTCGGTTACGAACCACATTTTTAAACTCAGTAACCTTCTCTGATAAGCGATTACGCACCTCAAGCAATGAATACTTGTTTTCTACCAAATCCCACTTACTGATAATGAAATGAACTGGTGTATCTCTCTTACAGTCGTCTATTAACTGCATTACATTAGGCAAATCTGACTGCATCCATTTCATAACACCTTTATCACTTAGATGTTGATCCTCCATAAACTTGAGAACTCGCAGACCATCAAGAATAGCAAGAACTGCATCAGCTTCTTCAACTTTTTTTTGGAAATCAAAGCTAAGACTTTCTTCTTCAAGCGTATCTAAATCAGTAAGTAATGCTCCTGCATAATCAAAATATGTAAACTTACAAGCCGGATACTTTGATAAGTCTTGAGTTTTTACACAACAGGTAAATACCCATTCTGTCACTTCACCTCTTGTTCCTCGTGGCCAAGTTTCTCCACTGATTACTTCTGTATAGATTTTATTGAGAGAATTTTGCTTCTTAGGATCTTCTATTTCCAGAAAGAAGCCATGATCTCCCTGAATTGATAATGACTTAAATAAGCTCGCTAAAAATACCGTCTTACCAGCACCAGATGTCCCAAGTGTAATGATGTTGTAGTTCTTCATTAATTTGCAAAAAATTGGCTTGAATGGTTAATTTCACAAAAGCAAAACTTGAAAAGTAATAAGATTCCAGATGACAAGTATGCAAATCACATCAAAATCAATTCTGAATCTGGAAAAACTCGCTCAAATTTATTTTGAATAACTGCAAAATTATCAACTGCGTGCATCAGAGCAGTTTCTTCATCTTTAACAAGTTTTAGAGAGGCATTTCGTTCTTGATTTAATTTTTCTTCTCTCTCGATAGAAGCCTTTCTGCGACCTTCTAATCCCAATCCAATGCTCTCACTTAATTTATGAAGTAAAGCTTTCTCAACTTGAAATTCTGGAGGAATAAAAGCCCATGATGCTACATTAATAGATATCTGAGCGGCTTTGCCAACAAAAACCAGCACATTTGAGAATATATTAGGCTTACTTTTACTCGTTTTTTCAATCTCTTGTTGTTTCTCTTTAACCTCACTGAGTCGAGCTTGCAACCCATCTGGTAAAACACAAGCAAGAGGTACTTCAACTTGGAAGGGGTCAGGAATTGCACCAGAAATTTTCTTCATGCTGCCATCAGGTTGAGGAATTGCAAATCCTGAACCGATAGAGCTGACTGGAATAAGACGGACTGGAGAATTTGCGTGGTTACGAATGTGAATAAGTTCCTCAAATGCTGGAATTTTCAGCAGACGCTCACGCACTTGCCTTAAAGAGAATTCGTTTTCAATTAGATCCCACTTGCTAATAACAAAGTGGATTGGTACTCTAGATGTATTCATCCATTTGAGGATATTTGGTAAATCTTTATTAAGAAAAATATTAACAGCTAAATCATTACTATCTTTCATTAAAGAATAAATTTTTTTACCATCTAGAAGACCTAGAATAGTGCTGCTTTCTTGAACAATGTTGGTAAATTCTGCATCTTCCTCGGAATCGATAAGCCGTCCACCAGCATAATCAAAGTAAGTGAATTGGCAAGCAGTGTAAGTATCAAGTGTGGGAACTTTAACGCGACAGTTGAATGTCCATTCTGATACATCGCCATATTTTGTTCCTTCAGGCCAATTATCCGCAGTTATTACTTGAGTGTAAATAGCATTAAGTCGTTTTCGCCTTGCTTGATCTTCAACTTCAAGGAAGAATGTGTAATCTCCTTGGATTGAAAGTGCTTTAAACATACTTGCTAAAAAGACTGTTTTACCAGCACCTGATGCACCTAGTGTAATAATTTTGTATGTCTTCACATTTAAGTCCTCAGAGAATATTTTAACCGATGTCCAGAATGAAAAACTCTCCTAACAAGGGAGTTTTTCAGAATCTGTCACAGCACGAGTACAGTATGGAGGAAGAATTAGACCAGTAGCATCTTATTTATACTATCAGCATTTTGCATTTTATTCCCGACGACAGATTGAGCGAAGTTCTAGGTGATTTATTTGGCTGTCGAATTGCATTAGGGACAATCGCAAAGACAACAAAGCAGCAATTCTCATTTTGAAACGAGTTTGCGCCATTTCAGTGATTCCCGGATTTGTTAAGAATTGTAAAATTCTATGAATGTAAGGGGTTAAATGTCATGAAACCTTAAAATGAGAATTGCTGTTGAGAGAGGGAACAGCACTTTGGATACGCTCAGTGACCGGGAATAGGGAACAGAAAAACCAGTTGTGTAATTAATTCTGTCTCATTACTTATAAGAGGAATTAAACGCAAATTAACGCGGATGAATGAATTACAGATTATTTTTGTGGTGGTTTTAATCGAAAACTGCTGTAATTAGGACTTACGTTATTAAATTAGTTAAAAAATCGTGCAGCGATGCCTTTCTAGCAGGCATCGCGGATTTTAGATTGGCGATTCAACCAAAATCTAAAATCCTTAATTTATTCTACTGATTCACGGCCGCAGCTTCTCGTGCTGCAACTGCTTGTTCTGGGTGGATACCCAAACGGGTAAGATTAATCCGACCCTTGTTATCAATTTCCCGTACCTTCACCACCACTTCATCACCAACAGCCACTTCATCCTCAACCTTGCCAACACGATAGTCAGCCAATTGAGAAATGTGAATCATGCCTTCTTTTCCTGGCAAAAACTCCACAAAAGCACCAATGGGTATAATTCGGGTAACACGACCAACGTAAACATCACCTTCGTGCAGCTTGCGAGTCATGCCTTGGACAATGTTACGCGCCTTTTTAGCCCTACTTTCATCGATCGCAGAAATGGTGACAGTTCCATCGTCTTCGATGTCAATTTTTGCACCAGTTTCTTCAGTGATGCCCTTAATTGTCTTACCTCCGGGGCCAATTACCAGACCGATCATATCAGGATCAATCTTGATGGTTAATAGCCGTGGGGCAAAGGCTGAGGTTTCGATGCGTGGGGTGTCGATCGCCAGAAGCATTTTGTCTAGAATGTGCAACCGGGCGGCTTTGGCTTGGTGAACGGCTTGTTTAATCACGTCCATGGACAAACCGGATATTTTCATATCCATTTGCAAAGCAGTGATACCAGTATCAGTACCAGCTACCTTGAAATCCATGTCTCCCAAAAAGTCCTCAATCCCTTGAATATCAGTAAGGATTCGGATTTCGTCTCCTTCTTTAATTAGACCCATTGCTGCACCACTCACGGGCTTGAGAATGGGTACACCAGCATCCATCAAGGCCAGGGTAGAACCGCAAACGGAACCCATGGAAGTAGAACCGTTAGAAGAAAGCACTTCTGATACTACACGGATCACGTAAGGGAATTTTTCTTTGGGTGGTAAAACTGGTAAAATCGCTCTTTCTGCCAAAGCCCCGTGTCCAATTTCCCGTCTGCCAGGGGCGCGCATCGGTTTAGTTTCTCCAACGGAGAAGGGGGGAAAGTTGTAATGATGCAGATAACGCTTGTGTTGATCTACTTGGAGATCATCATTCAAGTTTTGGGCATCTCCTGGTGTACCAAGGGTACAACAACTTAATACCTGGGTTAGACCACGGTTAAATAAACCGCTACCATGTACCCGCTTGGGTAAAACATCAACTTGACAGGATACAGGGCGGACTTCATCCAGCTTACGACCATCTACGCGCACGTTGTCTTCAACAATTTGACGACGCATGAAGTATTTGGTAATCTCTTTAAAGGTATTACCAAGGGCTTTACCATTGCTAGTGGCGGCGACTCGAATGGGGTCTTCCTCTGCCAGGGCTTCAATTTCGGCTTTAATTCCGTCCTTGACTACATCTAAAGCAGCATCACGGTCAGTTTTTGTTAACTCAAATTGTGCTAATATTTTCTTAATTTCAGCACTAGCGCGATCGCGAATATAGTTTTCTAGTGTTTGGTCTGGCTCTGGTGGTGCTTCCTGCACTATTTTTAGACCCAGTTCTTCAACTAGATCTAACTGTGCTTGGATTAAATCCCGCACTGCTTCGTAACCAAAATCAATTGCCTCAATAATATCTTGTTCTGGCAACTGATTCGCCCCCGCCTCCACCATGATCACACCATCAGGTGAACCAGCGACAATCAAATCTAAATCTCCGGCTTCAATTTCTGCATAAGTCGGGTTAATAATGAAATCATCACCCACTAAGCCTACCCGCACTGCTGCCATTGGTCCGTTAAAGGGAATTTGGGCAATCAGGGTAGCAATTGAAGCACCAGTTACAGCTAACACATCAGGCGGTACTTGTTCGTCCATGGACATGGTGAAAGCAATCACTTGCAGATCATCGCGCAACCATGAAGGGAAAAGAGGACGTAGAGGACGGTCTATCAGACGACTGGTAAGAATTGCTCTTTCTGGTGGACGACCTTCCCGACGCATTATTCCCCCAGGAATCCTACCGGCTGCATACAATCTTTCTTCATAATCTACCGTCAAGGGGAGAAAATCAATGCCTTCTCTGGCTTCTGACCTTGTAGCCGTTACTAAAACAGCCGTATCCCCCGATTGTATCAACACCGACCCTCCAGCTTGGGGGGCTAATAGTCCTACCTTGAGTCGAATATCCCGTCCATCAAAGGATATTGACTTATCAACTTCTGCCATTCAGTTTTTTTTCCTTCTATGCACACTATTCTCGCTCTGTGGCAATCCTAACATTTATGCACTCTGACCTGCTTCTCTTGCCAAGAAAGATCATCAATAAAGTTTGGGAGTTCATTGCCTCTTTCTGCTATAATGGGCATAAATTCTATGTTATATGGCAATATTACACGGTAGCTGGATTATAAAAAATCAAAATAGTTGTTTATTTCTTTGGGGAGAAACCTGGCGATCGCTACAAGGATACGCTGAATCTAGTCATACTGGAGAAATTTTATCACATCCATTAGGAATCTCCCCCCAGGAATTAAACGATCACTGGCAATCATCCAATATAAAAATTACCGATTTCCTCCCTAAATCTACAACTTCTGTCAGTAAAACCCAAAAAACTAAAACCACCACCAATTTAGATCATAATTTCCCATCCGAGTCTCAGATCATTGCCTTACCAAGTATTTTCCCTGAAACCTCTTTAACCAACATTCATCCCCTGCATTCTGGTAATTTAGGAGATGAATTAAAATCCCACACATATCTACAACCTTGGAAAATAGAGGGTTTTAGTCTCACACCACCCGCAGCAATTAAATTTCTTACCTCCTTACCATTAAATTCATCAGCAGAGAAAAATGCTTTTATGGGAGGAGATTTACGTTTTTGGGTGCAAATAGCCCGTTGGAGTTTAGATTTAATTTCCCGTTCTAAATTTTTACCAACCATTCAAAAAAACTCAAATAACTCTTTAGTTGCTAAATGGCAAGTGCTTTTAGATAGTGCTATAGATGGAACTAGGCTCGAAAAATTCGCCGCTCAAATTCCATTATCTTGTTGCAGTTATCAGCAAGATCAAAAATTAGCAATTGATTTACCAACACAACCGCAAGAATTAATTTTAGACTTTCTCAATAATATCATAGATGTCCAAGTGCGCGAGATGCTTGGTTTTCAATCTCCCCTAGAAAGCAGAGTCATGATATCTTTACCATCTGCCGTACAGCAATGGTTACAAAACTTAACAGGGGCAACCAACACAATTAATTCAGATATAATCGGTATAGAAAGATTAGAAGCGGCACTAAAGGCTTGGACTTTACCTTTACAACATCAATTAACAACTAAAAACCTATTTCGTACCTGTTTAGAATTGCGTTCTCCAGAAAACGGGGAAACAGATTGGATATTAGCGTATTTTCTGCAAGCAACAGATAATTCTGAATTTTTAATTGATGCAAAAACTATTTGGGCTAACCCTGTAGAAAAGTTATTTCATCAAAATCGAATTATTGAACAACCCCAAGAAACATTCTTGCGAGGTTTAGGTTTAGCTTCTCGGTTGTACCCAATTATAGCCCCCAGTTTAGAAACCGAATCTCCGCAACTTTGTCGCATTAACCCCATGCAAGCTTATGAATTTATCAAATCTGTGGCTTGGAGATTAGAAGATAATGGGTTAGGAGTAATTTTACCACCAAGTTTAGCAAATCGGGAAGGATGGGCAAATCGTTTAGGGTTAAAAATCACCGCAGAAACGCCAAAACAAGGAAGGTTAGGTTTACAAAGTTTACTAAATTTTCAGTGGCAATTAGCAATTGGTGGACAAACAATTTCTAAACGCGAATTTGATAGACTGGTAGCTTTAAATAGTCCCCTCGTAGAAATTAACGGTGAGTGGGTGGAATTGCGTCCCCAAGATATTAAAACGGCTAATAACTTTTTTGTATCCCGCAAAGATCAAATGACTCTTTCTTTAGAAGATGCTTTACGCATTAGTAAAGGAGACACTCAGGTAATTGAAAAATTACCAGTTGTTAGCTTTGACGCTTCAGGGGCATTACAAGAATTGGTGGGGGCATTAACTAATAATCAAACTATAGAACCCTTAACCACACCTAAAAGTTTTCAAGGACAATTACGACCTTATCAAGAACGAGGTGCAGCTTGGTTAGCTTTTTTAGAACGTTGGGGTTTAGGTGCTTGTCTTGCAGATGATATGGGTTTGGGTAAAACTGTAGAACTGATTGCATTTTTATTACATTTACAAGAAGATAACCTATTAGAAAAACCAACTTTGTTAGTTTGTCCAACCTCTGTATTAGGTAACTGGAAAAGAGAAGTAAATAAATTTGCCCCCACATTAAAAGTTTTAGAATATCACGGTGATAAACGTCCCAAGGGTAAAGAGTTTGCTGAAATAATTAAAAAGCATGATTTAGTTATTACTAGCTATTCATTAATTTATAGAGATATTAAATTATTGCAAACTACTCCTTGGCAAATGGTGGTTTTAGATGAAGCTCAAAATGTCAAAAATTCAGACTCGAAACAATCTCAAGCAGTGCGGCAATTAGAAACTACCTTTCGTATTGCTTTAACAGGGACACCTGTAGAAAATAGATTGCAGGAATTGTGGTCTATTTTAGATTTTCTCAACCCTGGATATTTAGGTAATAAGCAATTTTTTCAAAGACGGTTTGCCATGCCCATTGAAAAGTATGGTGATTCGGCTTCTTTAAATCAATTACGTTCTTTGGTGCAACCTTTTATTTTACGTCGCTTAAAAACTGATAAAGAAATTATTCAAGACTTGCCAGAAAAGCAAGAAATGACGGTATTTTGTGGACTTAGTGCTGAACAAGGGACACTCTATCAAAGATTGGTAGATGAATCTTTAGTAGAGATAGAATCGGCAGAAGGATTGCAGCGAAGAGGAATGATTTTAGCTTTATTAGTTAAGTTGAAACAAATTTGTAATCACCCAGCACAGTATTTGAAAATCGGGAGTTTAGCAGAACATCATTCAGCTAAATTGCAAAGACTCGAAGAAATGTTAGAAGAAGTGTTAGCGGAGGGTGATAGGGCTTTAATTTTCACCCAATTTGCTGAATGGGGTAAATTACTCAAACCGCATTTAGAAAAACAGTTTAGTAGAGAAATTTTATTTTTATATGGTAGCACAACTAAAAAGCAACGGGAAGAAATGATTGATCGTTTTCAGAATGATCCTCAAGCACCACCAATTATGATTCTTTCGCTCAAAGCTGGTGGTGTAGGATTAAATTTAACGAGGGCAAATCATGTTTTCCATTTTGATAGATGGTGGAATCCTGCGGTCGAGAATCAAGCGACAGATAGAGTATTTCGTATTGGGCAAACCCGTAACGTGCAGGTTCATAAATTCGTGTGTACAGGCACATTAGAAGAAAAAATTAATGTCATGATTGAAAGCAAGAAACAACTAGCAGAACAAGTTGTAGGTGCAGGTGAAGAATGGTTAACAGAAATGGATACTGATCAATTAAGAAATCTGTTAATATTAGATCGGAATGCGATAATTGACGAAGATGAAGTTTAAAAAACAATTAATTATCAAATTAGGTAAATTTTAAATTAGATAACAATATGAAAGAAAATATAGACCATGACCGATTGTTCAAAGAACTAATATCAACCTTTTTCATAGAATTTATAGAATTATTCTTTCCTCAAGTTCTCGAATATATAGATACCGAATCAATTATATTTTTAGACAAGGAAATATTTACTGATGTTACCGCAGGAGACAAACATGAAACTGACCTGATAGCCAAAGTTAAATTTTTAGATCAACCTTCTTATCTTGTGATTCATGTTGAAGCCGAATCAGGTGCTAGAGCGAAATTTAATCAAAGAATGTTTCGTTATTTTGCCAGATTAGATGAAAAATTGGACTTGCCAATTTATCCGATAGTTATATTTTCCTACGACTCACCCAAAACTGTAGCTGTAAATAACTATCAAATCAACTTTCCTGATTTTGAGGTGCTAAAATTTAATTATCGAGTAGTGCAACTAAATCAACTCAACTGGAGAGACTTTTTAACTAGTCAAAATCCAGTTGCATCAGCTTTGATGTCAAAAATGAGCATAGCACCAGAAGATAGGCCAAAAGTCAAGGCACAATGTTTAAGGTTATTAGTCACCTTAAAATTAAATCCAGCCAAAATGCAATTGATATCAGGTTTCATTGATACATATTTGAGATTGAATAAAATAGAAGAAGAGAAATTTAAAACAGAAATAGGTGCATTAATAACAGAAGAAAAGGAGGAAGTTATGCAAATTGTTACCAGTTGGATGGAAGAAGGAATTGAAAAAGGAATCGAAAGGGGAATTGAAAAA
>NZ_JAYGHC010000028.1:0-10012 GCF_034932285.1 Cronbergia sp. UHCC 0137 | reverse complement strand
GAGGAATTGAAAGGGGAATTGAAAGAGAAAAAAATTTCATTCTCCGTCAAATCAATCGGAAATTTGGACAAATTGATCTAGAACTAGAAACCAAAATTAGAAGCTTAGATATAGAAATCATAGAAGCCTTGGGAGAGGAAATATTTGATTTAGATACTGTGGAAGATTTACAAAGTTGGTTAGAAAATGTTTGATACAGGAGTCATACCACAATAACAGAAAAAAAGGAGGAAGTTATGCAAATTGTTACCAGTTGGATGGAAGAAGGAATTGAAAGGGGAATTGAAAGGGGAATTGAAAGAGAAAAAAATTTCATTCTCCGTCTAATTAATAGGAAATTTGGACAAATTGATCTAGGATTAGAAACCAAAATTAGAAGCTTAAATATAGAAATCATGGAAGTTTTAGGAGAGGAAATATTTGATTTAGATACTGTGGAAGATTTACAAAGTTGGTTAGAAAATGTTTGACACAGCAATTTTAAATAATATGTGAAAAAAGTTAAGTAGAGAGGATACTAACTTCTGGAAGCTTTGCTTTATAAGCTAAAATCATTTTATTGTCAAAAATTCTTGAATTAATTATGAGTAATGAAACCTTACAAGCGAGTCGGGAATGGTGGTCACAAAGGTGGCTAGATTTACTAGATTCTTATCGGTTTAAAAAAAGGTTAGAAAGGGCAAGAAATTACTCCCGACAAGGAAACGTTTTGAGTATTCAATTCAAAGGTGCAAAAGTATTAGCGCAGGTACAAGGTAGTGAAGTAGAACCTTATAACGTCTCCTTGAATATTGATTATTTCAGTGATGAAGAGTGGGGTTATGTAATTGAAACAATGTCCAAAAAAGCAATATTTTCGGCTAAATTATTAGCGGGAGAAATGCCCCAAAATATCGAAGAAGTTTTTACAAGTAATGGATTATCTTTATTTCCCTTTACCTTGGGTGATGTTCATAGTAAATGCTCATGTCCTGATAAAGTTAACCCTTGTAAACACGTCGGTGCTGTATACTATCAGTTAGGCGATCGCTTCAGTGAAGACCCGTTTGTATTATTTCAACTCAGGGGACGCACCAAAGAACAAATTATTACCGATTTACGCCATTTACGCAGTGCCAAATCTGGAGAAACAGCCCAGAAAACACCTGAAAATCAACAAATAATTCCTGAACATCAATATACTGTGAACATGGATGCTTTTTGGCAGTATAATGAGCCGTTAGAATCTTCTTTAGTAGTAATTGCACCTTCAGTTAGTGAGACAGTATTAGATGTATTGGGAACAATTCCCCTCGCTAAAGATGAGGAAAACTCAACTGCTAGTGATGTGACAATGAAGTATTTGCAAACAGTTTACCAAAATGTGAGTCAAAAGGCTGTTTTAGCGGCCATGAATATGAATATATGATAAAACAAGCGATCGCTATTTTTGATATAGATGGTGTAATCCGTGACGTAGGCGGTTCTTATCGTCGCGCCTTAGCAGACACCGTAGAACATTTTACCAGTCAAGCCTACCGTCCCACACCATTAGACATTGATAATTTAAAATCAGAAGGTTTATGGAATAACGATTGGGAAGCCTCCCAGGAATTTATTTACCGTCACGGAGAAAACCAAGGAAAAACCCGTGAACAAATGCAACTAGACTATCAACAAATAGTCGCTTATTTTCAATCTCGTTACAGGGGAACAGATCCAGAAAACTGGAACGGTTATATTTGTAATGAACCCTTATTATTACAGCCTAGTTATTTAGAACAACTTACCCAATCTGGGATCTTGTGGGGATTTTTTAGCGGTGCAACTCGTGCTTCTGCAACATATATTTTAGAAAAACGTTTAGGCTTACAATCTCCTGTATTAGTCGCCATGGAAGACGCACCAGGTAAACCAGATCCCACCGGACTTTTTGCCACAATTCGCTTATTAGAAAATGGCATAAATCAACAGCAAACAGTGATTTATGTAGGAGATACAGTAGCCGATATGCACACTGTCCAAAAAGCCCGCATTTTAGATAATTCTCGCCCTTGGATTGCTGTGGGAATTTTACCACCCCATGTACAAGAAACAGCCCATAGAGATGATTATACTGAAACCCTAATTAAAGCAGGTGCAGAAGTTGTTTTTAGTAATGTCCAAGAACTAACACCAGAAAAAATTCAGCAATTACAAATTAATTGAACAATAAAAATGTCTAAATCCAAATTACCTAATGGTCCCCAAACACACCCTTGGTTACAGACATTTAACTGGATTAGTAACCCTTTAGAATATTTAGAAAATTGCGCTAAAAATTATGGTGATATCTTCACTTTAAGATTAGCCCCAGCTTCGATTCCTCAAGTATTTATTAGTAATCCCCAAGCAATTCAGCAAATTTTTACCACTGATCCAAAACAGTTAGATTCTGGTGCGCCGGCTGGAATTAAAGCGCCTTTATTGGGAGAACAATCATTATTAGCCCTAGAAGGAAAGCCCCACCAGCGTCAACGCAAGTTACTAACTCCGCCATTTCACGGTGAAAGGATGCTGGCTTATGGTGAATTAATTCGTAATATCACTAAAGAAGTGATTAGTAATTGGCAGATTGGAGAAAATTTTTCTGTCCTTTCTGCTATGCAAGGAATTTCTTTTCGTGTGATTTTAAAAGCTGTATTTGGACTAGAAGACGGTTCTAGATATGACGAATTAGAAAAACTTTTAATTGCTATTCTTAACCCCAAAAAACCTGCTTTACGAGCAACAATACTACTCTTTCCAATTTTACAAAAAGATTTAGGTGCGTTGAGTCCTTGGGGCAGTTTTCTCCGCTTACGGCAACAAATAGATCAATTGATCTATGCTGAAATTGAAGATAGACGCAAGAACCAAAATTCATCTCGGACTGATATTCTATCTTTAATGATGGCTACTCGTGATGAAGCGGGTGAACCAATGACGAATGTAGAATTACGTGATGAGTTAATTACTTTATTGGTAGCAGGTCACGAAACTACAGCCAGTTCTTTAGCATGGGCTTTTTACTGGATTCATAATTTGCCAGATGTGCGGAAAAAATTGCTAGATGAATTGGATAGTTTGGGTGAAAATCCCGATCCCAATACTATTTTTAGATTACCATATTTAAATGCTGTTTGCTCGGAAACATTACGTTTGTATCCAGTAGCCCCCCTTGGATTAAACAGATTGGTAAAAACACCTTTAGAAATTACAGGTTATCAGTTTGAACCGGGAACATTGCTAATTCCTTGTATTTATCTTACCCATCATCGAGAAGATTTATATCCTAATTCCAAACAGTTTCAGCCAGAAAGATTTTTAGAAAGACAATTTACTCCTTTTGAATATTTGCCCTTTGGTGGTGGTAATCGTCGCTGTATTGGTATGGCATTTGCACTGTTTGAAATGAAATTAGTTTTAGCAACAGTTTTATCTAAATGCCAAATGGAAAGGGCTGATAATAAGCAAGTTTTACCAGTTCGCAAAGGGCTGATATTTGGACTATCTGATGGTGTTCAAATGAAAGTTACAAGAAAGCGGTAATACAGTGTACAATTAATTGGTACAACTACATAAAAAACATGACTACAAAAATCCCTGTTACAGTCATCACAGGCTTCTTAGGAAGTGGCAAAACTAGCCTCATTCGTCACATTCTCCAAAACAACCAAGGACGACGCATAGCAGTATTAGTCAACGAATTTGGAGAACTGGGGATAGATGGTGAATTATTAAAATCTTGTCAAATCTGCCCCGAAGATGAAACAGCAGAAAATCAAGAAACTAATATCTTTGAACTCACTAACGGCTGTTTATGCTGCACCGTTCAAGAAGAGTTTTTTCCCACAATGCTAGAGTTAATTAAACGCCGAGATAGTATTGATTGTATAGTAATTGAAACCTCCGGTTTAGCATTACCAAAACCCTTGGTTAAAGCCTTTCGTTGGCAAGAAATCCGCAATGCTGCCACAGTAGATGCAGTGATTACAGTGGTAGATTGTGCCGCAGTTGCAGCCGGAACATTTGCTAGTGATTTAGAAGCCATAGCCGCACAAAGACAAGAAGATGATAGTTTAGAACATGAAACACCATTGCAAGAATTGTTTGAAGATCAATTAGCTTGTGCAGATTTGGTAGTTTTGAATAAAACCGATTTAGTAGATGCCCAAACAAAAGCACAAGTTATAGAATTAGTCAAGGGAGAATTACCCAGAGTAGTGAAAATTGTCGAGAGCGATCGCGGTACACTAGACCCATCTATACTATTAGGATTAGAAGCCGCAGTAGAAGATAATTTAGATAGTCGTCCCAGCCACCATGACACGGAAGAAGACCACGACCATGACGACGAAATTACCTCAACTCACGTTATTTTAAACCGTTCCTTTGACCCCGAAAAATTACAACAACAACTGCAAACCTTCGCACAACAACAAGAAATTTACAGAATCAAAGGTTTCGTTTCTGTTCCTAACAAACCCATGCGGTTAGTAATGCAAGGTGTCGGCACAAGATTTGATAAATTTTATGATCGACCATGGCAAGCAGAAGAAGCAAGACAAACCCGCTTAGTTTTTATCGGTCGTGATTTACAATCATTAGATATAGAATCAAAACTTATTGCTTTGTAACATGAATATCACAGATTTATTCACCCTTGCCAACCTTTTCGTTTTACCATTTTGGGCATTAATCATATTTCTCCCCAATTGGCAAGTTACCCGCAAGGTAATGGAATCATATCTTCCTTTCATCCTTTTAGCTGCTGCATATCTATATTTATTTATCAACAGCATTAAACCAGAAGATGCTCAAGCGTGGTCAAATTTGCAATTAGCAGATATAGCCCGTTTGTTTTCACAAGAAAGCGTTGCTGCTGTAGGTTGGATTCATTTTCTCGTCATGGATTTATTTGTTGGTCGTTGGATATATTGGGAAGGTCAAAAAACTGGTATTTGGACAATTCACTCCCTATCTTTGTGTTTATTTGCCGGACCTTTAGGCTTGCTTTCTCACATCTTCACCGATTGGATTACCAAAACCTTTGTTAAAAGTTCCGAAAGTGAACCCGTGAAAATATAGCAGGTAAAAAATGTAGAGACGTTCCATGGAACGTCTCTTTGGGAATTGATTTCCTAAACCTTAGCCAAAACAGGCTGAGATTTTTTAGTGCTAACTGAATTGGAATCAGAATCAGCAACGTAAATTTCACAGGAGTTATTCGGACTTTCGATTAATTTAACCTTGTAAAGCTTCGCTCCTAACTCTTCAATTGGCGATCGCAATAAATTACTAATGTAAAGAGCAATATTCTCAGCCGTCGGGACAATTTCGGCAAAATAAGCAATGTCTTTATTTAAAAACGTGTGATCAAAAGGTTCTATCACATAATCAGCGATCGCTGTTTGCAAAGCACCCAAATCTACACTCATGCCCGTGCGATCGTCAATCTCCCCTTTCACCGTCACTTCTAAATGGTAATTATGGCCGTGACCATTGGGACGAGCGCATTTACCATAAATTTCTGTATTTTCCTCCAAACTCAAGCGAGGATGAGCCAGTCTGTGAGCAGCACTAAAATGAGTGCTAACAGTCAAATAAGCTTCCATTCCATTTCCCATATATTCTGCCCAAAGTTCAGGATGTTCAAATAACTGCACACGGACTAAGGGTAGCTGAGGTGCTAACCGTTGCCAAATCACCCGTGCGATATTCTCAGTGGTAGGTAGAGTTTCTTCAAATTCTGTCCACACATCATTGAGATAAGAAAAGTCTAGTTGGCTGGTAACTTCCTTTTTGATTACGTGTTTCACGTCAGACAAGTTCAACACCATGCCATATTCATCAACTTCCCCAGCTAGGGAAATAAATAAGACATAGTTATGACCATGACCGGGAAATCTAGAGCAAGCACCAAATTTCTCAATATTTTCGGCTAGACTCAGTTCTGGCAACCAATACCGATGACTTGCCGAAAACTGGGCGCGGCGATTAACAATACATTGCATGAGTACACTGGAAACAGAACTTAAAGTTTCTTAATCTATTACCAGCATAAACCAATTTGTTGCGTAGTGGTGAGGAGGCAGATAATGATGATGTTAATGGCATTGTGTCTTTTGGTTTATAATCTGGGACAAAGACAATTACGAATTGCATTAAAAACACAAAAAGCTACTGTTAAAAATCAACTGAATAAACCCACAGAATCTCCCACATTAAGATTGAAAAAGCGGGAGGTATCCAGGTTGAAAGTGATACTGATGGTGTGTTTTTCTCCCACACTGAACCTCTGCTGATATTTGAAAAGCTGCCAAATGCTTTACCTACTGGTATCAATATCGAGTTGGAAATCCTTGCTCAAGCGATGTTTGTTCCCTCTAGAGGAGCTAAGAATTATATGATCTGGCATGAAGATGGTAAAATTACTACTAAGGGTTCATTGCGGAAACGCGATCGCTCTCGTTTAGAAGAAGATACATTCAAGGAAATAAGGTAAGGTAATGTTGTTACATATATTTTAATATCTGGATTAAATAAGCGTAGGGTAGCATTATAGACTGGGTATTACCAAACGATAAAATTGTCTAAGCTGATGTTGTAAAGTTAATTTTTCTAAAAAAAGTTTTCAGGTCGTTGGCAAGTAAAATACAGTGTACTAACTTAACTAATGCTAATAAAGCTTGTCCCTAATTAATCAATATGGTTTCCATATTAAAAACTTGGTGCTTATATAAACATTAGTTAGAATAACAAAAAGATTAAAAGAGGTTAAATGAATCTAAAAGCTGCCGTGTTAGAAAATAAACTAACTTCTCTAAAAACTAGAGAAATAACAGAAATACAGAATAACATCAACATTGATACAAAAGAGTTGATGGCACTATCCCTATTCTCTGGAGGAGGAGGATTGGATCTAGGATTTTCAGCGGCAGGTTTTAAAGTTGGATGCTCTACAGATATAGATTCTTTTTCTTGCCAAACGCTAATCCTCAACAATGGAAGAAAAATATATTACAAGAATACACATTCAATAATAGCTGATATCACAGAAATTTCAGCAAAATATTTACTGAAAAAAGCAGAGCTTAATCATGATGAAATTGACATTGTTTTAGGTGGTCCACCCTGCCAAGCATTTTCTGTATTTGGTCGTCGTAAAGGACTAGATGATCCACGCGGTAATTTAGTATGGGAATATCTTAAAATCATTCAAGAGATAAGGCCAAAGGCTTTTGTTTTTGAAAATGTGCCTGGTTTAAAATCCATTCATAATGGAAAGTTATTTGAAGAAATACTCACGGAATTAACAATAGGTGGTACATATACAATATCTGCACATAGTTATCAAATGGCTGAATATGGAATCCCTCAGTTCCGTGAAAGAATATTCATTATAGGAGCAAAAAATGGTTCAATTGTTCCCAAAATGATTCCAACGCACGGATGCGGCGCACCATTAACACTTAAAAAGTATCGTACTGTTAAGGAAGCACTGCAATATTTGCCTGAACCAGGAAAATTCAGTTCAGTCTCCAATCACATTGGAAGAAAGCACAGCCAGAGAATCATCTCCCGGTATGAAAACTTAAAATTTGGAGAACGAGATACAAAAACGAGAATAAATAAATTACATCCAGAGCGTCCAAGCTTTACCATAATTGTTGGTTCTGATAAAGGTGGTGGTAAAGGTCATATTCATCCATTTTTTCCAAGAGAAGTAACTCCGCGTGAATCAGCACGTATGCAGACTTTTCCAGATTGGTGGGAATTTTATGGTACTGGAAGGCATATTATTCGGCAAGTCGGAAATGCTGTTCCTCCCCTTTTCGCTGCACTTCTCGCGGAACATCTTCGTGTGCATATTTTTGGTAAAAAAAAACAAAGGAGCTATGAGGATTTCATAGAAATACTAAGGCTTAATTATCTCCAAAAATAAATCGAAAAATTTACAAAAATCCATGAAAAACTTTAACTTATGATTATTGATTTATTCAGTCATAAAATCCATTCAAGCAGCGATGAATGGGTTGAGAAATTAGCCGAATTAGCCACAATATTTGGTGAATTTGATGGAAGGCTTTACAATCGAGCTACGTTTGAAAGCCGTCTACAACGCATCAGTCCACGAGCTTCTTACTTAACACAAGAGGTGTCTAAATTACCATATTCTCAAGGTGGTAGACTGGATGTATCGAAATTTCGTGATGAAATAAGTGCCTATCCAGCATACTTAGGGCTTTACTTTCTTGAGAAATCAGTATCTGGTTGGGTAGTTAGAGTTAGTGAGACAACCAAACGTTTTTTACTCAGAGAAGAACCAGATGTCGCCTCATTTCTTCGCCTTCAATTACCCTTGTTCCAATACCCAAATGCAATGGGGGCGGTTTATAAAAGTCATTCTAACGATCTCCGAATTCAGGCTAATACAAAAGAGCGAACATTAGGATTTATAGAACAAGGTATTCATTTTTCACCTGTACGGCTTATGTCAGTTGCATTGAAAGCAGATGCTCAATTACGTGATGTTGAAATTTTTAGAGCTACTGTGACTTTTCAAGAAATATTTGGATTAGCAAATTCTCCAATAGTAAACCAACAAGCCTTACCAAATGTCGAAAACGTGATAGAAGTATTGGATAGCATTCGCCAAGGAAATACATTAGTACCTAGAAGATATGAAAGTAGATTTCATACATTAAGACATACAGAAATGTTTGATATTCATAAACGGAGCATTAAGCTTAGGGACAGCGTAAATGAAGCTGATCGCGATCAGTTAATAAAAAGATTAGAAGCAATATGTAGTATTGATTGTCAGTTTAATGATTTTGATAATTGTACAACTGATCAAGACATTAAAAATGTAATTGCCAGTAGTGCTTGGGGAAAATATTTTGATGGCGTAATGAGTTTACCATCTCAGATTGTTGAAGTATTAACAGATGATAAAGTCTTGGAATCTAATAAAATTCCTGAACCCATTGAATTTGGAGAAATGGAAGCAATCCCACAGCCAGTTGCAGAAATATATCCTTTCAGAGATAGGACGCGTTTATTACCACCTGTAAAACCGTATAATCGGCAAAGTGAAATTGCAGATCCTGAACTAACAAAAATCAAGAGACAGCGCCGAAATTTAATACACAAAGAATTAGTTGATAAGATGGATTTTTGGTTACGAAATATAGGCGCACAGCCTAAAGAGAATGATCATATTGATCTTGTTGCGAAAATACCATCAGATGGCTCATTTATTTTTGAGATGAAAAGCGGAGGAGAAAGTTTATTAGAGCAGATCAGAAAGGGGATTAGCCAACTTTATGAATACAAGTATCGTTATAAATCAGTAATTAATGATGACCACATCTCCCTATGCCTTGTATTACCAGAAAGTCCTGATTCAATCCCTTGGATAACAGAATATGTATGCAATGACCGAAAAATAAATATATGCTGGTTTAATGATAATGGTGATTTATCATGGCCAAGTATCTGTTCTGAACAGATGAAAGTATTAGAAAGACAATAACTTACTGTCTTAAAATAATACTACCCAACAGCACATTACTGGGAGTTTGTGCAAAAGAAATTTTGTTGCAGTTGGAGTCCATTCTCCCCAAAATTCCCTCAACCAATACCCTCCTTATCACCAACACTCACAAACCTGATGCGAGAAATAAATCAGTCAAACTCCTACTTGAATACGCACAGGTACAGGAATTTCCTCTCATTCCCCAATGGCAAACCCAAGCATTAATACAGCAAGCTCGTACTTTAGCTGACGAAGTAGGCGTAACACTCACTACCGATGCCTACACAGTATTGATTGATTACACAGGCAATAATACACGACTGATATTCACCGAACTAGAAAAGCTCAAAACTTATGCTTTGGGTAAAACAGTCAATGGGGATATGGTGAAAGAATTAGTCTCAGAAAGTGCTGCTAATAGTTTAGTGCGATTCGTTGTTATACTCTACAAGGTCATAACTTGAGTTTTTT
>NZ_JAYGHC010000027.1:10961-78705 GCF_034932285.1 Cronbergia sp. UHCC 0137 | reverse complement strand
ATGAATTGAGAGACTTAACTAATCAATCAATTGGTTTAGGAACTCTCACGTTGGTAGTAGAACCGCCAGAACAAGCCAGTGTAAAAGCCCGGAATTTAATTGAGAGGAGTAGAGAAATTTCTGATCAACAAGTCAGAAGAAAATTAGTAGAATTAATAGAGACAATCATTGTTTATAAGTTTCCTCACAAGAGTCAAGCGGAGATTCAGGCAATGTTAGGATTGGGCGATTTGAAAGAGACCAGGGTTTACCAAGAGGGTAAACTTGAGGGTAAACTTGAGGGTAAACTTGAAGCAGTACCTCGGTTATTGAAGTTGGGGTTAACTTTGAAGCAGGTAGCACAAGCACTGGAGTTAGAGCTTGCAGAAGTTAAAAAAGCTGCACTAGGGCAAACTGAGCCAGAAAAGCAGTAAATTATTAGATTATGGCGATCGCTATGCCTAATTTCAAGTATAGCAATGATCGCTGTACCAATTCAATTGCCAAGCAATTCTGTTTGCGGAGAGTGCCGTAGTTAATTAAGCTTTACCACTACCAATTAAATATAACAATGCCATTCGCACGGCTACACCACTGGTAACTTGCGATTGAATTAGGCTAAATTGGGGATCATCCATTAAATCAGAGCTAATTTCTACACCGCGATTTACTGGGCCTGGATGTAAAACTTTGACATTGGGTTTACACAGTTTGAGTTTGGCGCGGGTAATGCCAAATAATTGATGATATTCTCTTAAACTTGGGAGTAAATGAGCCGTCATGCGCTCTTTTTGTAAGCGTAAAGTCATGACAAAATCGGCATCTTGTAAAGCTGGTTCTAGTTGCCAATGGGTGAATAAACGTTCTACGTTTCCTTCTTCACCTAGATATTCAGCAAAGAATTTAGGTAATAGGGTGGGAGGTGCGGCTAGGTGTACTTGGGCTTCACTGGCAATTAAACTCCAAATATTTGATCTAGCTACGCGGGAATGAAGAATATCGCCGATAATGGCAATTTTTTTCCCTTTTAATAGTTCTATGCGCGGCTGGGCTGGATCAATTATACTACAAATAGTAAATAGGTCAAGTAATCCTTGGGAAGGATGTTCATGTTGACCATCACCGGCATTGAGGACACTAACTTTTACACCTAAACGATCCATTTCTTGAGCGATCGCACTGGGAACTCCCGCTTCTTTATGGCGTATAACCATGATATCAGTTCCCATGGCTAAATAGGTTTTCGCTGTATCCAGAATTGTTTCTCCCTTGGTCATGGAAGACGTAGACGCAGCAAAATTGAGAGTATCAGCACTTAAACGTTTAGCAGCAATTTCAAAACTACTGCGAGTTCGGGTGGAAGGTTCAAAAAATAAGTTTGCTACCACCTGTCCCTGTAATGTGGGGACTTTTTTCGTCCGTCGTGAAAGTACCTCTTGAAAGGAGGCCGCAGTTTGTAGAACGGCGTTATATTCAGCCGTCGTGAAGTCAGCTAGAGAAAGAATGTGATGACGATTCCAGGTGGTAGTAGGCATAAATAGCTATGATTTGTGGACTAGAGAATAATACCGGGTACTTCTCTACGGCTTGTGAATTTGTATATGCAGTGGCAATGATAACACCTGTGTTCTATCACTTTTCTTTTGCTATCTGATTTAGTTTAAGGAACTGATGATTTCTCTCGGCGGTGGCGGTTAATTAAGAGCAATTTTACTCGTCTTTGTCATCCACAATACAAGGTTGGGTTAAGCGATCGCGTTCACGTAGTGTTCCGCAGGAAAGCGCTCCGCAGGAATCGCGCAACCAAACAACAGCTTTAATAACCAACCCACTCAAAAAGATCATTGACAAACACTACCAATCACAACTAACATTGAATTAGATGCTAATTAAACTTGCAGCCATGATAAACCTTAGTAAAGATATACATTCCCTCACCGAATTTAAGCGTAACACCACTGAATTTCTACAACAGATTAAAAAAACAAAACACCCCTTAGTTCTCACTGTCAACGGAAAAGCCGAGTTAGTTGTTCAAGATGCAGAATCTTATCAAGAACTATTAGATGCTGCTGAGTTAGTAGAAACTTTAAAAGGCATTAAACTAGGCTTAGAACAAATGCAGCAGGGTGAAGGAAAAAAAGCCGAAGATTTCTTTAATGAACTATTTAATAAATTAGATAGTTCCAATGAATGATAAATATCAAATCATCATCCAACCAGAAGCGCAGAAAGCAATAGAAGACGCTTATTTCTGGTTTAGTAATATTTCTCACCAAAAGGCTAGAACATGGTTAGAAGGATTATATAAATCTATTTTATCACTAGAAATAATGCCTTCTCGTTGTTCTCTAGCATTTGAAAATGAATTTTTTGATCAAGAAATACGACAACTTATATATGGAAACGGAAGAAACGCCTATCGAATTATTTTTACAATTGTTGACGATAATGTTCAAATTATTTTTGTGCGACACACGGCTCAAAAACCAATCAGAGAGGAAGAATCAGAATAACTAATGTAGGTTGGGTTAAGCAACAGCGCAACCCAACAAATGCGTTAGGTTTTATTCCATTGCTTGGCAACGCTAACGCGAACAACCCAACCTATAAATTAAGACTTTTTTTGATTTGGACAAGGTATTGTTAAAGTGAATATATATGATGTGGGAATATTTGTACAATTAATTTATATTTATCAATTCTTTTAGCTATCGTTAATGTTGGGTATCGTTCCTCAACCCAACCTACAAGATCAGCGATCGCACTTTACAAGTTTCTCAGAAGTTAATATCTCTGGGGTCTCTCCAGTGTTCCATCAGCCAGGTTGGTCCAGCAATAAATTCTCCATTGGGCCAAGTGGTGTTTTGAATGAAGACATCACCGTCATCACAACAGAAACTAACATTCGAGCCTTGGAAGTTATTACTGATGGCACTAAAAGTCTTGATACCTCCTCTCATAGTAGACCATCGCAAGTCACAACAGCAGAAGTGGGGATGATTCCCGTAGTCGGGACTAGCACAAATCAACTGACTATCCCTCATATCACAGCAGATGAATTTAGCCGACACATCCTCGCCCTCCAAGATGGCACCTTGCAAGTTGACGTGGCTAAAATAAGCACCACACAAGTTAACCGAGCGCAGATTGACCCCACTCAAGTTAACTCGATGCAAGATAATATCTCGGAAATCTCTTTCCCCATCAGCATAACGCTTGAGCAACTCCTGGGCATTAACAACTTTGGGGGAGTCCCTTCTCATACTGCCATCGGGCATAATGGTGGAGGCGAAAATAGTGCGTTCACCAACTTTGATGTTGGTCAAATCGGCATCTCTCAAATTACAACCAATCAATTTGGTACTTCTCAAGGTAGCACCAGTCAAGTCAGCCCCAGTCAAGTCAGCCCTAGTCAATTTAGTACCAGTCAACTCACTAGCGGTGAATTTGGCTCCCCGGAGATTGGCATGACTCAAGTCAGAGTTAATAAAACGAGTACACAAATGGCTCCTTTCCAAATTAGTGCCACTAAAATTGGCATTAACGAAGTAGGTACCACCGAAAGAAGCACCTTCCAAATTAGCAGCACTAAAGTCGATATCCATAAAACAGGGGTAGTCAAACCGGATATTTCTCAAATCAGCACCAGCAAAGTTTCTTTCCCCAGCCTCATAACGCTGAATAATTTCTTCTCGCAAAGCGTTCAGTCTGAGAATTTCGTCAAATTCGTCCATAACACCAAACCCACATCCTTTAATACCCTTAACTCTACCGCACCCACTATCTGGCAATCGCTCTTCGACCCCACCTTCAACCTAACCCTCCAAATCACCGACCTCCCCACAGGACAACTAGCCGAAGCCCAAATCACCCAATTCGACCAATACGATCGCCCCAACGGTGGCACACTCCTCATCGACCACGACGCTAACGGCGCAGGCTGGTTCATAGACCCCACCCCCTGGGAAAATAGCGAATTTGCCCAAACCATCACCGACACAGCCTACCAAGCCACCACAGGCGACGCATTCGGCAAATACGACCTCCTCACCACCATCCTCCATGAAACAGGACACTTATTCGGTATAATCAACGGCAACCCAGGATTTGACAGCAACGTACAAACACTTAACGGCAAAAAAGTCTTTGTCGGCAAAGACTTCACAGCCAACCTATCCCTAGATGGCAGCCACCTCGACGCAACAGTACACCCCTACGACCTAATGAACAACACCCTAGCACCAGGTGTCCGTAAACTGCCATCCCTACTTAACCAACAAATAATTAACACTATCCGTAGCGTTGGGTTTTATTCCATTGCTTGGCGTATGCTTGCAGCACGCTTTACGAACACGCTGTGTCCCACAGGGATACGTTCACGTTCCACAAACCAACCTACACATCAAGACTTTTTTCGATTTGGACAAGGTATTTTTAGAGTGAATATATATGATGTGGGAATATTTGTACAGTTAATTTATATTTATCAATTCTTTTAGATATCGTTAATGTTGGGTTTCGTTCCTCAACCCAACCTACAAGATCAGCGATCGCACTTACGCCGTAGTGTACTAGAGAAAGAATGTGATGACGATTCCAGGTGGTAGTAGGCATGGGAAGAGAGAAAAGGTCAGGGGGCAGGGGTGTATTGCGATACGCCCCTACAGCAAGAGGTCTGTGATTATTTAATTTAATGTTGTAAATGAAATACGTTCAACGCCGTAGAAATTAGGGTGAGGAAGGTTAAAAAGCCGATACTGTCTAGTAATGTTGTCACTAACGGACCACTCATTAAAGCAGGATCTAGTTTCATTCTTTGTAAACCCATTGGTAACAACGTTCCCAGAGTGACAGCAACCATGGTATTGGTAGCCATGACCATGCCGGCAATTAGGGCTACCCATCTTTCTTCCGGTTTAGCCCAAATTAGGGAAAGGGCAATCATTGTTAGACCTAAAACTAAGGCTGTACCAAAACCAGCCAGGAGTTCTTTACGGAGAATTTTGCGAGTGTCGTGAGGTGTTACTTCACCTACCCCTAAACCGCGAATGGTGACTGTTAAGGCTTGGATTCCTACTGTACCACCTGTGTTGGAAAAAATTGGCATGATCACGGCTAGAACTGGGACGGCGGCGATTACCTGTTGAAAAGGAGCGATCGCACTGGCAGCACCAATATATAATCCCATGATTCCCAACAACCAAGGCAAGCGTTTACGAATTGTGATATGTGGTGGAGATAATGCTGCTTCATCACCACTAACTGCGGCTAATTTTTGAATATCGTCTGTGGCTTCCTCTTCTAAAATATCAATTACATCATCAATGGTAATGATACCCACTAATCTGTCTTCTCGATCAACTACAGGCATGGCAATTAAATCATAACGCTGCATGATCCGGGCGACTTCTTCTTGGGGGGTTTCGGTTTTGACTTTGATGACGCGATCGCTGGCAATATCTTTAATTAAAACATCGGGAAAGGTAAATAACAACTGCCGCAAGGAAACTACACTGACCAAAGTACGGTTATTGTCGGTAACATAAGCGTAGTAAATTGTTTCTTTGTCTTCGTCTTGTAGACGGATTTTACTTAAAGCCTCTCCAACGGTTAATCCTTCTCGCAATCGCACATATTCTGTTGTCATTGCCCGGCCAGCAGTTCCTTCTGCATAGCCGAGAATGGTGGCTGTGGCTTGTCTTTGTTCTGAACTTAATTGTTGCAATAACCGTTTAACTACCCCAGCCGGTAGTTCATCAAATAAATAAGCCCTTTCATCAGGACTCATTTCTTCTACCAGATGTACTACTTGAGCATCATGGAGAGAATTGATTAGTTCTTCCTGTACTTCTGTTGGTAAATATTCAAACACATCAATTGCTTGAGCCTTGTTGAGTAACCGGAAAGCGATCGCTCTTTGTTTTTTCGGCAATTGTGTGATATATTCCCCTACATCTACGGGTTGTAAACAGTTTAAATCACATTTAAGTTGATTTAAGTCAGCAACGTCTAAAGAATTGCGAACGTCTTGTGTAAGCATTAAACACCTCCTAATACCTCCCCTAGCCGGGGAGACTATCTCGCCAGCTTAGAGGAGGGTTATACTGCCATCTGGTGGACTTCTGTCCATAAAATCTTAAAAACTCAATAACTCAATATCGACATCCAAACATTAGGACACCGCTAACGTATTATCCTAACCTAGAATTGTTATCTGGGATAGATATCCAGTGTTAGCACTATTGTTTGGCGGTATTTTATACCATAACTCACAAAGTTATCTTCAACCTAATAATTGATCAACTTCATTAAATCAACATCTTTACTTTATAAAAAATATGAATTTTCGTAACAGCGATCGCTAGATATTTATGCTATTTCAGAAAGTGAGTTAAAATGAGAATAAAAGAATTATTAAAGATGACGAGCAGCCTTTCCTTTTCCCTCTGAATAGATATCTACTTCATTTATTAATCTACAGATAGATTAAATAAACCAATTTCCCTACATTTGGATTTTGACATTTTGGATGCTTTATATCTCTGGTAAATTATCAAATACTTGTTTAACTAACTGTTTTGTTTTCTCCTCTAGATATTGCCAATCAACTTCCCCAAACTCATCAATTAAATTTGTATCAATATCTACTGCCATATTCTCCGAACTATAATTAATAAAACAGACTTGGTAACAAATATCCCACAAATCTACGCTTATTTGCTGCTCTTGATATTGTAAAAGCAAATGATATCCTGGATGGGGTATGGGCAAACGAGTCAAAGTGTGTTTAATTTCCTCAGACTGTTCTGGTGTTGCTGTTTCTATTTCTTGCAACAACTGAGTTACCAAGTCTTTAGTTTCATTAGTAGTACCAGGTGGCCAAATCAAAACGTCGTGATAAGTTCCTTTCCAGGAAGATTGGTCAAGATGCTTGCGAAGATTGTCAACAACGCGAATAAATGCAGGTTGCATGAGTAGTTCAGCTTGCTGCCATGCAGTCGAATTTGTTATCTTAGGTGGCATTGTTATAGAAGGGAACAGGGAACAGGGAACAGGAGGTAGGGGGTAGGGTTAAGAGTCTTTTAATAACTCAAGTTGCTAGTAATTAATTTTTCGGATATTTTGTAGTTTGTAGGGTGCGTCAGACCGAATAATTTAGACTAAAATCACTAATTTTAAGTTTCTGACGCACCTTATTTCATCTAACTAGCAACTTACGTTAATGTCTGACTTTTATCATACACGGAACTTACGCTTTGTACAAAATGCAAATGATATAAAGGAAATTACTTAGTTTCAGGCTTTTGGAATCGCCTATTAGTGCGGTGCGTCAGATAAAAAAATCTGTTGTTTGCTAAATTATCGGGTCTGACGCACCCTACAAGAGATAAAATCCATAATATTTAATAGATTCTGTCAATGCGTAACTCCTATTATCTATACTTTTTTTACTTCTTTCCTCCTGACTCCTGACTCCTGACTCCTGACTCCTGCTATATATTGGTTTTATTAAAGAACTAAATTTTTAGTTTAAATCTTTTCCCAACATAGCGGATTTCCTGAAAAAAATTTGGGAGATATTGACTACCATCGGGAAAATTAGGTATTATAACTGCGGAGGGAATGATGATAGGAAAATTACTAGACCATCGCTACCAAGTGATTCGCATCTTGGCGACGGGGGGATTTGGTCAAACCTACATTGCCCAAGATACCAGACGGCCAGGTAATCCCATCTGTGTTGTCAAACATTTAAAACCAGCCAGTTCTGACTCTAAAATTTTTGCTACTGCTAAACGTCTGTTTCAAAGTGAGGCGGAAACTTTAGAGAGACTGGGTAATCATGGACAGATACCCCGTTTACTGGCATATTTTGACGAAAACCAAGAATTTTTCTTAGTTCAAGAATATATTGACGGACACACTCTGGGGGAGGAACTTATCCCTGGTCAGCCTTGGAGTGAAACTCAGGTGATACAATTGTTGGTAGAAGTTCTGACTATTTTAGAATTTGTCCATCAACAAGGTGTAATTCACCGCGATATTAAACCAGATAATATTATTCGCCGCGATGCTGATTATAAATTAGTTTTAGTGGATTTTGGGGCTGTTAAACAATTGCGTTGGCGTAGTCCGTTAGAAACATCTCCTTTAGTAACAGTTGGGGGACAGTACAGTGCTACGGTGGCTATTGGCACTCCTGGATATATGCCTACGGAACAGGGACAAGGTAAACCCCGTCCTAATAGTGATATTTATGCTTTGGGGATTATTGCTATTCAAGCATTAACAGGGGTATCTACCAGCCAGTTACAGGAAGATGCCAATACAGGTGAAATTTTATGGCAACATTTAATTCCTGTCAATTATCGTTTGGCAGCAGTTTTAACTAAGATGGTTCGTTACCATTTTAAAGACCGTTATCAAAATGCTACAGAAGCATTACAAGCTTGTCAAGAGTTGCAAACTTTGACTCCTGAGTTCTTGATTGTTGGCAAATCTCCCCAGGAAAATACCTATTCAGCCAAGAAAGCTGCGTCTCATTTGTTGACAAAACCAACTATGGCTGTTGCACCTTCCTATGCGATTAATACTAAAAATAACAGTAAAAATTCTGATAAATCTGACCCTTTACCTCTATTAATTGGCATTTTATTAGCTGGTGGTGCGGCTGCTTTAGTAGCTAATTTATATCCTAATGTGAAGAATTTGGCTAGTAATAATGCTACTACGATGAAAAAATGTGCGGCTGTGGTGGCTGGTAATTCTAATATTCGTTCTGAACCGAGTGCGATTAATTCTGATAATATTCTCAAGATTGTTGGTGATGCCAGTGAGTTTGAGGTGACTGGTAAACGGACAAAAAGGGGTTGGGTGGAGTTAAAGTTGAAATCTGGACGTTTGGCCTGGGCGCATTCTGATGTGATTGCTAATAAATCTGAGTGGGTTTCTTGTTTGCGCGATCGCTCTATCAGCATTCAAACTGTAGATGATAGTAATTTAATTGCTAATAGACCAATTCCCCAAGCCCAAGAACAACCTACAGATGATATAGTTATTACCACAAAACCAGTTGATCAGTCAAGTGATCAAACAGAAAAGGCGAAAACTGTAGAACGAGCGAGAAAGAGATTTGAATCAGGAGATTTACAAGGTGCGATCGCTATTCTTAAATCTATTCCCAGTAATGCAGCATCTGGGATTAAAGAAACAGTGGAAATTATTAATCAATGGCAGCAAGATTGGGCAAAAGCGGAAGCCCTAGCCAATGATATCAATAAAGCCATAGATAATGGTGAATGGGATCAAGTTTTAAACTACAGAAACAATCCCGAAAAGTTACCGAATATCAAATACTGGCAGGATAAACTAGATCCTCTGTTTAAGCAAGCCGCCGAAAATGCGGCTAAACAGCCAGTTATTCAACAAGAAAAACCGGAAAATCAGAATCAATAACGGCTAATGGGAATAGGGAAATTAAGGGTATTAAAACTAATTTAGTAGTTACGCATTGACAGAATACCAAAAAGTGCATTACAGAGAAAACAGTTAACCTAGAAAGAGGAATATTAAGTGTAGATGACACAGTTATAGAAAAGATTTACAGCAACCGAAAAAATGCCGAGTTAATCGGTTGTTTTTGATCAGGGAAAGCCCATAAAACTATTATTGGCTTAAATTTAATCACTTTATATTACAGTGATACTAATGGTAACTGGAATTTAGACTAATTTCCCCTCCTAATCCGCCAAAGTATCTCTAGGCAAGGCTTTAAAGGTCTCGTCTAAACTCAAATGGTAATTCAGTAGCAATTAATACATAATGTATGATAAGTAAGGAAGGAAAAACAAAAAACGATTATTTCAGAGAAATGGTAAGCTGGGCAGTGAAACCCAGAATGGTAACAGGAGATAGTTGGTATATGGCTAATGCCACGCTACGCTATCAGGAGTAGAAAATCTAAAATTTCTAAAAAACCAGAAATTGGGCTTCCTATTTCGGAGTTGAGAAAAATAGAACTGTTTCAAATGAGCCAAACAAGTATGTGGAATTGGTCAGATTGACAAGAATGCCATTTTCTACACTACATGGATAATGTTTTTTGTCAATGCGTAAGTCCTAATTACATTCCTTTGTTGAGAACAGGGTCATGACTTTTTTATTACTGCTACTTTTAATTAGAAAGTAGCGATATCATAATACCCTCTTAACCTAAAAATGAAAATCTATCACTTGTGATACCCGATAGTTAGTACATTTTGAGAAGCAAAAAAGGATTTAATCAACCTTTTCTTCCTAAATGTCCTTTTAAGCGATCGCTATCCAATCTGATATTTCATTTAAGAGGAATTTATGGCTTTTGATACAACCCAGCCCGCTCAAGTCAAGGGACTAGCCGGTTATACAGTTGACCCTATTTTTACAGTTGGCGAAACCATTAATGGTTATACTGCCCCAGGGATTCTTGATGGTACAGGTGCTTATCAACTAAATGAAACCACAGTTCGGGTTCTGGTTAACTCAGAATTAGCTAACAATGTTGGTTATGCCTACACATTAGAAAGCGGTGCTTCCTTAACAGGCGCACGCATCAGCTATTTTGATATTGACAAGCGGTCACTGAAAATAGTTAATTCTGGTCTAGCTTACGACACAATTTACAACCGTGCTGGTGAAGTTGTAGACCAAGCATCTGACTTAGAATTTTCAGGAATCAACCGCTTCTGTGCTGCCAACTTGATGGAAGCCAACCATTTTGGTGCTGGAATGGGTTTTAGCGATCGCATTTACTTCGCTGGTGAAGAAACCGATGGTGGTACACAGTTTGCATTAGACACCGCCACTGGTAATTTGTGGGCGTTACCTTGGTTAGGCCGTGCTGCGTGGGAAAGCGTTACCGAACTAGATACAGGAAGCACCGATAAAGTTGCTTTATTAATTGGTGACGATCGCGGTCCTGCTCCCCTAATTCTTTACATTGGCGACAAAAATGTTAAAAATGACGGCAGTTTCCTAGACCGCAATGGATTAGGTCAAGGTAAACTTTACGTTTGGGTAGCAGACGATACAACAGATGCCGCAGACGCAATTGAAGCTGATGCCAGAGATTTTTCTGGTGCTGGCAACATGACAGGTGGTAAATTTGTCGAAATCGACTACTATCGTCCTGACTTAGCTGGTACTGCTGACTACGATGCTCAAGGTTTTGCTACCCAAGAAAAACAAGATGCTTTAGCTGCTGGTGTTCAAGCCTTCTTGTTCTCTCGTCCTGAAGACGTAGCCACCAATCCCTTTGATGGAACTCAAGCTGTTTTAGCTTCCACAGGTCGGACTGGTTTATTTGATGATGTAGATACCTGGGGAACAACCTACCGGATTGATGTTGATTTCAATGACATTAATGGTGGTGACATTTCTGCAAAAATTGACATTCTCTATGATGGTAATGATGAAGGTAATAAAGATTTTGGTCTGCGTAGCCCTGACAACTTAGATTGGGCAGACAATGGCAAAATCTATATCCAAGAAGACCGGGCTATTGGTGCTGACCTTTTTGGTGCAACCTCTGGAGAAGAAGCCTCTATCTGGTCTCTTGACCCCTCCGCAGCAGATCCAGCCGCCACTGCAATCCGGGTAGCACAAATTGATCGGACTGGTGTACCTTCCGATCAAACTGATCCTAATCCTGGTGATATTGGTAACTGGGAATCCTCTGGTATTCTTGATGTTTCCACCCTATTTGGTAATGCTCCTGGTACACAGTTCATCTTTGATACACAGGCACACAGTCTTCGTGATGGTAACATTATCAATGTTCCTGGTATTGACACCGACGGAGATGGAACTGTTGAGGCTAATGACAACTTAGTTCAAGGTGGTCAATTAGCGTTCTTGATTGCTCCCGGAGCTAACCTGATTCAAGATTCTACCTTAGTACCAGGTACATCTGGTGTTGACATGATTGACGCTGGTGTAACTCCTGGATTTGATGGAGTTAACGATGTAGTCTTCACCGGTGCTGGTGCAGATATGGTTGACAGTGCAATTGGTGGTATTTTAGCCAGTGGCAATCGGCTTAACACAGGTAGTGGTGATGACACCGTTTTCGTTGCTAATGGCGATCGCGCTTTTGGTAGCATAGGTAATGATGAACTAGATGCCACAGATGCCAGCAATTATCGTCTTTCAGGTGGTACTGGTAATGATATGTTCTTCTTAGGTATGGATGGCCGCGCCCTTGGTGGTGATGGTGACGACCAATTCTACGTCCAATCTGGTGGTAACAATCTACTCTCTGGCGGTGCTGGTGCTGACCAATTCTGGATTGTTAACGGTGAATTACCAGACGCTTATAACACCATCCTTGACTTCCAAATGGGTACTGATGTATTAGGTATTTCTGGACAAGGTGCAGGTTTTGACTTTACTGACCTGACTTTCAGTGGTAATAGCATTGCGATCGGTGGAACAACCGTGGCTATGTTGAATGGAATCAACACTACTAGCTTAACTGCTGCTAACTTTGCCTTTGCTTAAAAAGCCGCAGAAGTAATTCTTGAATTTCTAACCAAGATGTGATGCTTGCGGAAATTCATGAATTAGCAATGCTTTTATTATATTTTGTATAGATTCTGAGTCAAATACCCAGGATCTATACAGAATCTAAATTTACCAGATGGGGATGTGTTAATAGGTCATATTGATGATCAAGTAGATGTTCCATTGGATTATCTATTAGGATGTTTTTTTATACCTAAGATAGGCAAAATCTAAGCAAGAAATCCCATAAACGATAAATTCCAATTTATAAAAAATTTAATCAATAAATAAATCTATCTTAACCAAATAGTATCACATTTCTTAACAAAAGCATAGTTAATTGAGAATAGTTATTAAAACCTAACTAAGTTATTCAGAGGTTGTATGACAACAGGTAATCATGTAATTTTCATGCACCCAGATGGAACCAGTCCATCTCATTATGCTTTTGCCCGATTTGTAGATCATGGTCCCGACGGACGTTTGAATTGGGATAAAATGTCCAATGCTGGTGTTTACCTGGGTCACATGGAAGACCAACTGGGTGGAACATCTAACGGTGGTGCTGTCACCCACGCTACAGGTGCTAAAGTTTATGCTGAGTCTTTTGGTTATGAAGCCGAGAATGCTCCTATAGTTTCCCTCAATGGTAGCAACCAAACGATCGTAGAATCGGCGATCGCAGCTAACAAAGTAACCGCCTTAGTTCAATCTGGAGCTATTTTTGAACCTGGTACAGCCGCCTTTGTAGCCAAAACAGAAGAAATTGTCAACGCTGATGGAACTCGCATTGTACCTCGATCCCAATCTGCGGAAATTGCCAAACAGGTAATTGAATCAGGTGTTGACTTCATCATGGGTGGTGGTGAACTCAACCTTTTACCTGTTGGTACTGATGGTTTCCATGGTACAGCCGCTCAACTGGATGCTCTGAGTACCAATTCTCTAGTACGTCCAACTGAAAACTTAATTGAATTAGCAAAAAGTTTAGGTTACACAGTTGTTTACAACGAAGAACAACTCAAAGCTTTACTTGATTTAGCTACACCCCCAACAAAAGTATTGGGTGTATTTGCACCTGTCCACACCTTCAACGATCGCCCTGAAGAAGTTCTAGCAGAACGGGGTTTACCTCTCTATCTGGAAACAGCCCCCACCATTGCCGAAATGTTGGATGTCACCCAGAAGTTGATGGAAATGCACCCCAACTTTGACAATGGTTCGATTACCATTGTAGAAGAAGAAGGTACAGACAACTTCGGTAACAACAACAACGCTCCTGGTACTTTAGAAGCCTTGCGTCGTGCAGATGCAGCCATTGGGGTAGCAATCGACTTCATTGAAAAGTATCCTAACACCTTAATGGTGACTGCTGCTGACAGTGATGCTGGTGGTTTACAAGTACGAGATCCCCGCACTGGTGAAACAGTAGGTACTGTCAACAACAACCCCACCACAGAATCCCGTAACGTACCTTTAGATGGACAAACCGGATCTGACACTGCGCCTTTTGAATCTGCACCAGATGTTAATGGTGATACTTTCAAGTTTGGTATTGGTTGGGCAGGTACACCAGATTTTAGCGGTTCGATAGTTTCTAAGGCTCATGGTCTAAATGCAGACAAATTACCTGCAACCTTAGACAACACCAAAATTTATGAGTTGATGTATGAGACTCTATTCGATGTTGAATTAGAATCTCGTAACCCTGACCCCACACCAGCACCCCAAGCCACCAAACAAACCGGGAATGTGATTTTTATCCATCCAGATGGTACAAGTCCTTCTCATTTCATGGCGCTTCGTAACGTTGACAAAGGCCCTGATGGTAGACTCAATTGGGATAAGATGTCCAATGCCGGTGTGTATCTGGGACACATGGAAAACCAGTTAACTGGTACTTCCAATGCTGGGGCAGTAACTCATGCTAACGGTGTTAAAGTCTTTAATGAATCCTTTGGTTTAAATGAAGATAACTCCACTATTACACCTGCTTCTGGTAAAGTTGGCTATACAATTTTAGAAGAAGCGATCGCTGCTGGTAAATCAACCGCCCTCATTCAATCAGGTCACATTGGTGAGCCTGGAACAGCCGCTTTTGCTGCTGCCACCACTAACCGCGTTGGCAATAACCTCCGCGCCCGTGATAAAACCGCTGAAATTGCCGAACAGGTGATTCGCTCTGGTACTCAAATCATCATGGCGGGAGGTGAAGTATACCTACTGCCTCAAGGTACCACTGGCTTCCACGTTACTGCCGAAATTGATGCAGCTTTCGATGCTCCTGAAGATCGTCCTAGCATTAACCTAATTGATTTAGCAAAATCCTTGGGCTATACCGTGGTTTACACGGAAGAGCAAATGAATACTGCTGTGGCAAGTGCCACTGCTTCCACAAAGTTGCTGGGAATCTTTGCTGCCAACCACACCTTTAACGATCGCAACGAAGAACAACTAGGACTCAATAGTGCCAATCCTCTACCCCTATATCTAGATACTGCACCCACAGTAGCAGAGATGCTAGAAGCATCTTTAAAGATTCTCAGTCAAGACCCCGATGGCTTCTTTGTGGTCATGGAAGAAGAAGGTACTGATAACTTCGGTAATCCTAACAATGCTGTGGGTACGATTGAAGCCTTACGTCGGGCTGATGCAGCGATCGGTGTAGCAATGGATTACGTCAATACCCAAGATCCCAATACCTTAATATTGACAGCTGCTGATAGTGATGCTGGTGGGATGCAGGTTTTCCAATTCGCACCTTACACCCGTCCTTCTGGCAACTCTACATCTACTCCTGCATTGGCAGATACCGAGCCTAGTGCGCCATTCATCGGTGTTAACCCCACCACAACCAACACTAACCGCGCAGTTTTAGATGGTATCAACGGCAGCACAGGTACACCAGAAGCACCTTGGAGACCTTTCCCATCTGTAGATAGCATAGATGGACCAATGGGTAACTTTGGTGTGGCTTGGGTCGGTACTCCCGATTTTCCTGGTAGTATTGTTTCTAAAGCCTATGGGATGAATGCAGATAAATTACCCAGCACTCTGGACAATACTGAGATATATGACCTCATGTACCAGACCATGTTCGGTGCCACACCAGAACAGGTCGCACCAAAATTAGTGTCAGGAACTCCTGGTGTTGACACATTAATTGCGGGTGTTTCTGATACCACCTTTGATGGTATTAATGATACCGTGTTTACTGGTGCTGGTAGTGATGAAATTGACTCATACTCATATGCAGCCACTTCTCCCATGGCTGGCCGTAACCGCATTAACTCCGGTAGTGGCGATGATATCATTTATGTCAACAAGGGCGATCGCGCTTTTGGTGGCACAGGCAATGATGAATTTGATGCCACAGAGTCCAAAGGTGGAAACCGGATGTCTGGTGGTGCTGGTAATGATATTTTTTACCTCGGTATGAGCGATCGCGCTTTTGGTGGTGAAGGTAACGACCAGTTCTACGTCCAATCTGGTGGCGGCAACCTCCTCTCCGGTGGTGCAGGTGCTGACCAATTCTGGATCGTTAACGGTGAATTACCAGACGCTTATAACACCATCCTTGACTTCCAAATGGGTGTAGATGTGATCGGTATTTCCGGTAGTGCTGGCTTGGGTATTACCGCCGCTACTTTAGACTTAGATGTAATGAACGGTAACACCAAAATTATGTTTGGCGGTCAAACCCTAGCTATGGTTAACGGTGTAACCGGCTTGGATGTTAACACCAATGTAGTTTTTGCCTAATTCATCTCAACTTCCCAGTGTAGTTTTTAGCTAGAATCAGCCAGGAAACAATAACCTTATTTGTGTTATATTTTTCCTGGCTCTTTTGCAGATTAAAGACTGCCCGGATTGTATACAAAAATAATTGAAAAGCTCTATTTTTTACGAAAACAATGGCAATATTTAACGGTACTCCTGGAAATGACGAACTGTTCGCAACTGCAAGCGGTGACACTTATAACGGATTAGAGGGGAATGATATCCTAGACGGCCTATCAGGAACAGGAAATAACATCCTAAATGGTGGAGATGGTGATGACGAAATATTCGCCTTTAATAATGATCAAGCTATAGGTGGCGCAGGTAACGATGTTTTAACATCTGAAGGCGAAAACAATACTTTATCTGGTGGAGATGGTAATGATATTATTTTTCCTAATCTTAATGACACTGTAGATGGTGGAGATGGTGATGATGAAATATTCGCTGGTCTTGGAGGTAGTACCTTCACAGGTGGTGCTGGAAAAGATACATTCTGGCTGGCTAATGCTGAACTTACCGAAGAGCCAAATACAATTACTGACTTTACTCAAGGAGATGATAAAGTCATAGTTGCTGGCATCCCCCAAGTTACAGAATTTTCGGACTTGATCCTAGAGCAAACTGGAGACGATACAACAGTTAAGGCTGATATTAATGGTACTGTCCGAGAATTAGGAATTTTAAAAGGTATTCAAGCTAATACACTTACTCCTGACGATTTGGGCTTTGAGACTTCTATTTTCTCCATCACTTCAGCTTCAGCAACGGAAGGAAATACAATTACTTTCACCGTCACCCGCACAGGAGATGCACAAGCTAATCAAAGTGTAACTGTGTCCACAGCCATAAATACAGGTGATACAGCCAGCACTACAGACTTCACAGCCAAAACCGAAATTCTCACCTTTGCAACAGGAGAAACAACTAAAACCTTTACTGTTGAAACCATTCAAGATGAACTATTTGAAGCAGATGAAACCTTTAGTGTAATTTTAAGCGATGCTTCCAATGAGTCCATTATCAGTCCTACCGCAGGTGCAGCGAAAGGAACAATAACTAACGACGACCCAGCACCAGTATTTAGTATTGCTTATGAACAAGGAATAGAAGGAACTCCAATGACCTTCACCATCACCCGCACGGGAGATGCACAAGCTGAACAAAGTGTAACTGTGTCCGCAGCCATAAATGAAGGTGATACCGCTAGTGATACAGACTTCACAGCCAAAACCGAAACTCTCACCTTTGTAACTGGAGAAACAACCAAAACCTTTACAGTTCAAACCATTCAAGATGAACTGGTAGAAGAAGACGAAACCTATAGTGTGAGTTTAACTGATCCTACGAACGGTGCAATCATTAGTCCTACCGCAGGTGCAACTCAGGCACTTATCATTGATGATGATTCACGTTCTGTCTTTTCTATTGAGTCAGCGTCAGCAGAAGAAGGAACTGGAATCACTTTTACTATCACTCGCACAAGAGATGATATAGCTAACCAAAGTGTAAATGTATCCACAGCCATAAATGAAGGTGATACAGCTAGTGATACAGACTTCACAGCCAAAACCGAAACCCTCACCTTTGCCACAGGAGAAACAACCAAAACCTTTACTGTTCAAACAACTGAAGATATTTTATTTGAAGCAGATGAAACCTTTAGTGTGATTTTAACCAATGCTTCAAATGAGCCTATTATTAGTCCTACAGCAAGTATAGCGCAAGGAACAATAACTAACGATGACCCAGCACCAGTATTTAGTATTGCTCCAGCTTCAGCCACAGAAGGAAGTATAATTACCTTCACTGTTACTCGTACAGGAGACGCACAAGCCAACCAAAGTGTAACTGTCTCCACAGCCATAAATACAGGTGATACAGCTAGTGATACAGATTTCACAGCTAAAACCGAAACCCTCACCTTTGCAACTGGAGAAACAACTAAAACCTTTATAGTTCAAACAACACAAGATACTTTGTTTGAAGGAAATGAAACCTTCACTGTTAGTTTAACTAATTCTACCAATGGTGCAACTATCAGTTCTACTAACGACACTGCTCTGGGAACTATAACTGATAATGATGCAGCACCGATATTTTCAATAGCTTCTGCATCAGCTACCGAAGGAAATGCAATTACCTTCACTGTCACCCGTACTGGAGATGCACAAGCTAACCAAAGTGTAACCGTCTCTACAGCTATTGGTACAGCTTCCGCAAATGATTTTACACAAAAAACCGAAACCCTCACCTTTGCCACAGGGGAAACCAGTAAAACCTTTACAGTTGAGACAATTCAAGATTCTCTGTTAGAAGCAGATGAAACTTTTAGCGTCAGTTTAACCAACGCCACTAATGGCGCAATAATCAGTTCTACCAACGCTACTGCGGTGGGAACTATCATTAACGATGATGTAGATCCTGCTCCTCAGTCTACCATCCAATTTGGTACTACTGGCAATGATAATATTACCCTTGAGCCAAATCAAATTTTATTCACTGGAGATGGAGAAGATCAAGTAACTAACAGAGAAAACAACACAATCTTTACCGGAAACGATAATGATCAAGTGTTTTCTGGTAGTGGTTCTTCTGTTTTTACAGGAGAAGGTGAAGATATCATCACGATTGGTTCAAATGGACCAGTCAATGATACTAGCGTTGATGGTGGTGTAGGTGATGATCAAATCACTTTGCTTGAAGCTAGTGGTAGCAATAATCTGTTTGGTGCAGCAGATGATGATAGATTAGAAGTCGTTGAAGGTTCTAATCAAATGTTATTCGGTGGTTCTGGTGATGACATCCTTATCAGTGGCGGTAGTAATAACCGTCTCTATGGTGGCACTGGTAACGATGAACTTACTGGCAACATCAATGATTTCCTATCCGGTGGTGATGGGGATGATATACTTTTTGCGCTAGGTGGTGGTAATCGTTTGGCTGGTGGTAATGGTGCAGACCAGTTCTGGGTTGCTAATGCTAGTCTTCCAACCTCCAAAAATATTGTCACCGACTTCGCTATTGGTTCTGACGTGATCGGTATTGGTGGTATTGCGGGAGTCACTCAGTTTAGTAATTTGACATTGATGCAAGATGGTAGTGATACTTTGGTGAAGATAGGTAGCACTGATGTCGCATCTTTAATGGGAATTACAGCTACTAATCTCACAGCTAGTAATTTTGTCATACAGTAGACAATTGCTGGAGACGTTCCATGGAACGTCTCTAATGGTCTGTTCAATAAATTTTGACTGATAAAGAAACCAACCGCAAAGGACGCAAAGAGCGCGTAGTAAGAAGTAAGAAGTCTGTAGGGTGCGTCAGACAGAATAATTTAGGCTAAAATCACTAATTTTCAGATTCTGACGCACCTGACTTCATCTAAATTAGTGCGGTGCGTCAGATACAAAAAATCTGTTGTTTGCTGAATTATCGGGTCTGACGCACCCTACAAAAGATAAAATTTATCATCCTTATGTAATAGACATCTCCAGAAACTAAATATGCGTGACCTAAAACCCCTGTAGAGACGTTCCATGGAACGTCTCTACAATCTTTACCGGAGATGTCTAATAGATTTTGTTAATGCGTAACTCCTAATAATTTAATTCAACTTTGTCTGCTGCTTTTTTCGCTTTCTCTCTGGCCTCTTGAATATTATCAGCTTTTGCTAAGGCTACTCCCATGCGTCGATAGGGGTGGGCTGTTGGTTTTCCAAAAAGTCTGATATCTACATCTTTTTCTGCTAAGGCTTCAGCAACACCTGTAAAGGTAATCGAGTCGGATTTTTCTGAGGCTAAAATCACTGCACTTGCTGACGGTGCTAGTAGTTCAATGTGGGGAATGGGTAAGCCTAAAATTGCTCGCAGATGTAGTTCAAATTCATTCAAATTTTGGGAAATTAATGTCACCATTCCTGTATCATGGGGTCTGGGAGAAAGTTCAGAAAAAATTACTTCATCTTGAGTAATGAAAAATTCTACTCCAAAAATACCCGCACCTCCTAAAGCATCAGTAACTTTTTTTGCTATTTCTTGGGCTGCTAATATTTTACCTTCTGAAATCCCTGCGGGTTGCCAAGATTCTTGATAATCTCCTCTTTCTTGTCGGTGTCCAATGGGAGGACAAAAAATTGTCGGTGCATTCCATTGTTTAATTGTCAGTAAGGTAATCTCTATCTCAAAGTTGATAAATTCTTCAATAATTACCTTTTGACTGTCTCCTCTAGAGTTAGCAATGGCATAATTCCAAGCTTCTTCTATTTTTGTTGGATTATCCACTACAGATTGACCTTTACCAGATGATGACATGACTGGTTTAATAACGTTAGGAAACCCAATTAGTTCTGAAACTAAAATCAATTCTTCTAAACTGACTGCATAACCATATTTAGCTGTTCTAATTCCTAATTCTTTATATGCCAGTTCTCTAATTCTGTCCCGGTTCATGGTGTAATTAGTGGCCGCAGCAGTGGGAATAACTGTTATTCCTCGTTTTTCAAATTCTAGTAATTTTTCTGTTCTAATGGCTTCAATTTCTGGAATGATAAAGTCTGGTTGATATTTGGTGACAACGGTTTCTAAGTCTTCAGCACTCAGCATAGAAATTACTTCGCAACAGTCGGCTACTTGCATAGCAGGAGCATTAGAATAACGGTCAATAGCAATTACATAATTACCTAAACGTTGAGCCGCAATTACAAATTCTTTACCTAGTTCTCCTGAACCTAGTAACATGAGTTTCTGGGGCAGTTTTGGCGATTTATTCATAATTTAATTAAGTTTTTGAATGGGTAAATTTAGGATAATTCTCATTTGTAACTATAAATTATAGATGAAGTAATTAAACACAGATTAACGCAAATTAACGCGGATGAATGTGATGGGTTTAATCGAAAACTGCTGTAATTTGTTTAAGGTGGGCAATTGCCCACCCTACTTGTATTTCATCTTTCTGCTAATAATGCTTTGGTAGCAGACTCACCTAAGATTTTGACTTGTTTGGTCAATTGGATATTTAACAAGGCTAAAACGGTAAATTCAGCTAAAAAGGCGATGAAAATTGTTGTGATTCTCGATTCAGCGATCGCTGGCCAAGGAAAGGTAGAAAACAGCCATACAGTCGGGTTGTTGGCTGGATCAACATCGAGAAATAACATAATGGTTACTGGTAGCAAGATCGTTGTGAGGATAGCACCGATCGCCCAAATATATCGTTTGGGATTTTTCACTAACAAGACTAATTGAGTCACTGTCGCATAAATTACCATCAAATTGACAAATAAGACTACTGAAAGAAAGCCTTTCGCTTGACTCACATCTAAGTAGTTCGGGAAAAAAGTGATCCAAATCATTAAAGGTATAGAAGCAATGACTAAATTAATAGCGATCGCTAACACCGCAGGGCTTTTTTCACCCCAAACTAAATCTGTCCATAAATCTTGATTAATTTGATTCTGATGTCTATATCTTGCCCAGTCTAGTATGGTTTGACGGGGATGGGAAAGAATGAGAATTAACCCAAAAATTAAAACAAAATTTAGCACTGCGACCATCAAAGGATCTTCCCCGTGTTTACCTTGCAATACTTGCATTGTTATGCCTAAAAACATCACCTGACAAAAAGCCATAAATAAATAACTTTGCTTCTTGCTCAAAATAGTAGCATTTGGATTGTGGTAACAACGTTTTATTACCTGCCAAATCCCATAGGTGATAACTCCGTAATGAATCAACTGAAACCCAAGTAAACCGATCAAATTTTTGCCAATTGGAAAGTAGAAAAATTGGATATCTTGTAGCGATGATTGATTGATATATGATCCATTATCAAAACTACGCATACCAAACAAATTTGGAAACAGATAATTTATCATTTCCCAAGGACTTAATAACCTCACCCAATTCAAAGGATTACTTAATAGACTATCACTTGATGCCATGGCCATTGTCATCAACAAAAACACTAAAACCCCAGCACTACCCAACCAGGGTTGGAAATTACTAAACCAGCCACTAACTAAACCAAAAAGCAAGGCCGCACTGTAAAATAAAATGCAGCTTGTAACAAGAACAGCATAATAACTGAAAATGTAACTAGAAGCAATATTAGCTGAATGTCCAGCCCAAAAATGTAGAGGAATTGCTGTCAAGACAAACAAATAAATTAAACATGGTACTCCTAGCAACTTACCAGTCAAAATACTTGTTCCTGACTGGGGACTAAGACGAATAAAATTCATTGTACCCCGTTGTTTTTCTCTGACTAAATCATTGATCAGTAAATAAGTTCCCGCAACTGATAAAGTAAACACAAAAATCACACTAAATGCCAAGAAATAATACTCCCATTTGACTTGCCAAAATAACGACCAGTCGATTTCATTGGGTGGACAAATATTCTTTTTTAAGAAACTCTCCAAATTGGTGATTTCTGTAGTGACTTGATGTAATTGTGCCTGTAGTTGGGGGATAATTGTAGAGTCAGTTAGTTGAATCTGCCGATAATTTTCTATTTTTAGGTTTAGTGAGTTTTGCTGGTTGTAAAGTTGGTTTTGTTGTTGAGTATATATATTTCTTAACCGACAGTAGGTAGCTTTTAAAGGGTATTGATCATCAGGAAAATCATGTAGTTGGTACAAAAAAACTATGAGTTGCAATAACAAAGAAGAGCCAACAGCAAGCAATACATTAAAAGGTTTCAGCCGTCCTTTAAGTTCTCGGAACAGTTGGGGATTCCATTCGCTTACCGTTTCAACAAAATTGGATATCATGGTCAAAATCTCCAGAAAATTATTTTGAATTGGTTAAGATGCTTGTTTATGACCTAATTTGAGAAAAATAGTTTCCAAGTCTTCTTGAGTGCAGTGAAAATCAGTTACAGGAATATTAGAGTTAATGAGCGATCGCAATAAATCAGCGCAGTCTTCCTCTGTCCCAGAAAAATTAATTCTGACAGTATTTTTATTCAGTATTAACTCATATTCCTCAACCCAAGGATTTTTTTTCAACTCCCTTACTAATACCTCTAGATTACCCAAAGTAGAAATAAAAACTTGCTGTTTAGACAAACGTTGATAAAGTTTTGTTAGTGACGTACTTTCTACTAAAAAGCCCAATTCCATGATGCCCACAGAAGTACACAATTCAGCCAAATCACTAAGAACATGAGAAGAAATTAAGATCGTCATCCCCGCTTCTTGCAAAGCCTTAATAATTTCCCGAAACTGCATTCTCGCAATCGGGTCAAGACCAGACACAGGCTCATCTAAAAGTAATAAAATTGGTTCATGGATAATAGTCCGGGCTAAACTCAGACGTTGCTTCATCCCCCGCGATAAAGTAGAAATTTGGCTATGACGTTTATTACCCAGTTGGACTAATTCTAAAACTTCATGTAAACGTTGAGTGCGACGCGGTTCTCGCAACCGATACAACCGGGCAAAATAATCTAAATAGTCCCAAACCGTTAGATCCTCATACAGTGGGTAGTCATCAGGTAAGTAGCCAAGACGACGTTTAAAAGAGGGATTTAGTTCATGGAAATTACCGAGGCGATCGCCATTAATATAAATTTCCCCCGTCGTTGGTTCTTCTGCTGTAGCCAACATCCGAATTAAGGTAGTTTTACCAGCACCATTGGGTCCAATTAACCCGTAAACCTCACCCATTTGGATATCTAAATCAACATCATTCACAGCCACGTGTTTTTCAAACTGTTTAGTCAGTCCACGAGTGCTAATTGCTAATTCTTTTACCATAGCTATTAAAGTTCGGCTTCTGTGTGAGATATAACCTAACCCTTTTCTACAACATCTATCACACCGGTTTCGGAAATGGAAACTCAACCTTTCATAAAACTCCTAAATATACAAGTAGGGTGGGCATTGCCCACCAACACCCGAATAGGTTTAATACATTTCAAATCTCAGTGCCAGCCTAATTGATCGTGGGATTAACATCTTTAGTCTTGAACCGATAAACAGAAGCTTTAAGTGCAAACTCTGGTAAAGCCAACATTCTTCGCCAACGCCAAGGTTCTTTATACAGGCGATATAACCATTCTAAATTGTTATTTCCCAGCCAACGAGGAGCGCGAGTTTTTATACCAGACCAAATATCAAAACTACCACCAACACCAATCCAAACAGCTTGGGGACATAAAAGACGGTTTTTAGCAATCCATAATTCTTGCCGAGGAACTCCTAAACCCACAAAAATTACCTGTGGCTGTATCTTGGCTAGAGTTTGTTGTAATTTTTCTTCCTCTTCTGTGGTATGATAACCAGAGTGAGTCCCAACAATCCTTAAATCTGGAAGTTGCTGCTGCCAATATTGTGCTGCATTAGCCGCCACTCCAGGCGCACCCCCATAAAAAAATACCTCAATCGCTGTATTTTGTTGCCCAACTTCTTGCAACAACTCCTCAGCCAATTCAATCCCTGGACAACGGTTAACTTTTTTTCCTAACAGCCATCGCAAGTATAAAACAACTCCTGCACCATCAGGAATCACTAAATCAGCATTTTGAATTACCCCAGCCAAAGAACTATTGCGTTCAGCTTGTATAGACATTTCCGCATTTAGTGTAACTACGTGAATGCCCCTTTTGTTTTGTAGACATTCTAACAACCATTTGGGATAACTCGTCATAATATGAACTGGCAAGCCCAGTACCGACAATGCTTGAGGTCGTTGAAACATATATTTATTCTTAATTAAACTCACACCAAATCCTATAGATGGTTTAGTCTATCAAAATTTTCCTAACTTGGTATCACCTATCCGCAATCAACTAAATTTTTCAAAACCTGAATTTAACTCAAAGAGCAACTGACGTTATATAATTATTCTCATTTACGGTTCTTTACTTAGTCCACACAATTTTCCTTGGCTATGGCACATAAAAATATCTTAATCAAATCAGGCTTATTCTGAAACTTGCTCTGTGACTATCAAAATTTAGATTAGATATGAATAAAATTAGCATCGTTCTGATCGAAGATGATGACCTCACCCGTTTAGGTATTTGTACAGCATTAAATCAAAACCAAGAACTGGAAGTAATAGGAGAAGCCATCAATGCCAAAAAAGGCTTGAAAGCCATCAAAACTTTATTACCAGATATTGCCATTGTCGATATCGGTTTACCAGACAAAGATGGTATCGAGCTAACCAGGGAAATAAAAGCTTTAGTTGATCGGAGAAAACTAGCTACAAAGGTGTTAATTTTGACACTAATGGACAATAAAGAATCAGTCTTAGCGGCCTTTGCTGCCGGGGCAGACTCCTACTGTATGAAGGATATCAAATTTGATAACTTACTGACAGCGCTGCGGGTAACTCACAATGGAGATCCTTGGATTGATCCAGCGATCGCTCGTTTTATCTTACAACAAGCACAGCAAAACCGACATCAACCACAATCTTCATCATTACTACAAAATAAACAGCCTATAAATGCTGATAATTTAACAACCAGAGAGTTAGAAGTGTTACAATTAGTAGTTGAAGGTTATACGAATGCTATAATTGCAGAAAAACTTTATATTACCATTGGGACTGTAAAATCTCATGTCCGCAGGATTCTCGGCAAATTGCGTGCTGATGACCGTACTCAAGCAGCAGTTTCCGCCCTACGTTCTGGTTTGGTAGCCTAATCAATTTAGCCATGTCTGGCCATTCAAATATTTCAAAAGAAGAGTCAAATATGGGCGAAAAAGACTTAAAAAAGCTCAAGCTCCTGGTAGTAGACGATGAATCAGAAAACCTAGACCTGCTCTACCGCACTTTTTGGCGAGACTTTAAAGTATATAGAGCCAATAATGCCTATGAAGCCTTAGAAGTCTTAGACAAAGAAGGTGAAATGGCAATAATTATCTCTGACCAAAGAATGCCAGAAATGAATGGCACTGAATTACTCGGTCTCATAGTCAACCGGTTTCCCGATACAATTCGGATTTTACTAACTGGTTTTACAGATGTCGAAGATCTAGTCGATGCCATTAACTCAGGTCAGGTATTCAAATACATCACCAAACCCTGGAATCCTGAAAATCTCAAAGCTTTAGTCAGACAAGCAAGTGATACTTATATTTTAATCAAAGAACGCACACAGGAACTGCGTCGGGCTTTGCGACGAGAATCTTCATTCAATGCCGTGACATCGGCTATCCGCGAATCCCTAGACTATGAAAGTATGCTGCAAAAAATTGTCGCTACTATTGGACAAACATTTGCTGCTACCACTTGCATCCTCCGACCAGTAGAAGACGACCTTTTAATACCAGTTCAGTTTTCCTATTACGATCCTCAATTTGATCCATCTAGCGTTATTTTTGATTCCAGTTCCTTAATTGCAGAAGTTCTCGAAAATAGGTATTATCAATTAACTCACGAGACTTGTAATGATATCTCTTGCCACTATTTAGTAGTACCACTGATCTATCAGCAACATCTACTCGCGGTGATGTCGATTTCTCAGTGCCAAGATCAGCATTCTTGGGAAGAAGAAGACATTCAACTAATTACTGGTCTGGCCGAACAAGCTGCTTTAGCGGTTTCCCAAGCCAAACTTTACCAAAGTCTCCAAGAAAAGCAACAACAACTCCGGGCTGAGTTAGAAGTAGCCCGACAAATTCAAAATAACCTCCTCCGTCAAACATTACCTGATATCGAAGGAGTAAATGTGCAAGCTTGTTGTTACCCAGCCCAAGAAGTAGGAGGCGATTTTTTTGAAGTATTTGTTCATCCTAAAGATCACCTATGGATAGCAGTAGGAGATGTTTCTGGTAAGGGTGTCCCCGCTGCTTTATTCATGGCTAGTGCTATTTCCTTACTGCGTCGGGAATTAGCTCAAGATTTACCAGATGAGCCAAATGTAATTATGCAGAATCTCAACCGCGCTCTATGGGATGATTTAGAGGGGAATAATTGCTTTATCACCTTGGTTATAGCCTGTTATATGCCTAGCACTAGAAAACTAACCTATGCTAATGCTGGCCACATTTATCCCTTGTTCTGGTCAGGTCAGCCCACTTCAGAAAATCAACCTCATTACCTCAAAGTCCGCAGTGTTCCTTTAGGAATTTTACCTCAGTGGCAAGGACAGTTGGGTCAGTCAATTCTTGCTCCTGGAGATACATTACTACTAACCAGTGATGGGATTACAGAAAGTAAAGTATCACATTTTTCTAATAATTCCGTCAATTCTGAGGGTGGCACGCAACAGTCTAAACGGACTATGCTAAATCAAGATGGTTTGTGGCAAATCTTACTAGAACAGCCTCAACCACTTTCGCTTCAACATTTACTAGCACGTATCCAAGCCAACAATGATGTTCAAGAAGATGATCAAACCATACTCTCTTTGGAGGTTCTATAAGTAATGAAAAGTGAGCTTCACGTACCAAGTGACTTGAATTTTCTAGTTATTGTTGAAAACTGGTTGCTAGGATGCCTGAAAGTCCAGTTAGGAGATTCTGTAGATTGGTCAAGGCAATCAAGTCGTTTACGATTAGCCTTGGTGGAAGCATACTCAAATGCGGTACGTCATGCACACAAAGACAAGCCCAATTTACCCATCTTACTACGGTTGGAACTGAAAAATCGGACTTTGGCTATAGAAATTTGGGACTATGGTGATGGGTTTGATATGTCTACTTATTACCCACCTAATCCGACAGATAAACAGGAAGGGGGTTATGGTTGGTTGATTATGAATCGTCTGATGGATAATGTTGAGTATCGGTTAAAGGTCAATGGTGCTAACTGTCTCAAATTAGAAGCGACTCTGCCGGAATTTTTAACATAACTATAACAGGGAATAGGGAACAGAGAACTTTCTGAAAAATACCAAATTTTCTAAAGGAGAAAACATTGGTTTATCTAATAATTTAGAGATATCATATTTTTTTATTTCGTTATTTATAAACTTAATGATCAAGTTACGTTCATCTATAGTTTGAGTAGAAACCATACGAACATTACGTTGTTTCCCATCAAGTGACCTTGGACGATTCCCTCTTTGGCACGCTACGAGGTAGTGTCTCGTATAGCGCAATATTGTAGTTTAATAGAAATAGTTCAAGTAACTGATATAGAAATAAAATGAGTGAAGTAACAGCAAATTATGATCAATCATGGAAAGAAGCATTAAACGAATATTTTGAAAGTTTTCTAGCCTTTTTCTTTCCTCTAGCCCATCAAGCAATAGATTGGACGAAAACTCCTGAATCTTTAGATAAAGAATTGCAAGAAATTACAGCTTCAGGAGAAACCGAAAGCAGAATTGCCGATAAACTGTATAAAGTTTGGTTATTAGATCAACGCCAAATATGGATCTTGATCCACATTGAAATTCAAAGTCAATATGATGCCAACTTCCAAGAACGGATGTACACTTATAATTACCGAGCCTTCGACCTTTATCACCAATTTGTGGTCAGCGTGGCAATTTTAGGTGATACAAGTCCTACTTGGCGACCAAATAGTTATGATAGAGCTATGTTGGATTGTGAATTGAGTTTAAAATTCCCCATAGCTAAAATCCTTGATTATGAATCAAAGTGGGATGAATTAGAAAAGAGTGATAATCCCTTTGCTACCATAGTCATGGCGCATTTAAAGACTAAAGCTACCACCAGTAATTTAGCAGAAAGAGAGCAATGGAAATGGATATTAATTCGTGGACTTTATGACCGGGGCTTCACAAAAGAGAAAATTGTTAAGTTATTTAAAATCATCGACACAATGATGACTTTACCTAAACAATTACAAGCAGGATTAGTCACTAAAATTAAACAATTCGAGGAGGAAAGAAGAATGCCTTTAATTAGCCCAACAGAACAATTAGCCATAGAACGAGGAATAGAACAGGGAATAGAACAGGGAAGACAAAGAGAGCAACAGCTAGTTATACGCTTACTAAATCGGCGAATTGGTGAAATTGAGTTATCATTGATTACTGAAATTCGTAGACTAACAGTTGATAAATTAGAATTATTGGGTGAAGCTCTGTTAGATTTTTCTTCTGTGACTGATTTAGAGCAATGGTTACAAAATAACCCAGAGTCTTAGTGCTTACGCGATACCTGCGGTGAGCGTAGCGATCGCTTCTGGTACAACGAATGTAATTAGCTATGTCAGTACCGGAGGCGATCGCTGTTTTTCATCCAGGGCTTAAAACTTAATTAGTTTGAGGTTGAACTAAATGTTTAACATGAGCCGGAAACCTAGCACTTTGTAGAGACTGAACTGCTGAACGAGAATCTTGGACCCAAAACTGTCTGCCAAAGCGGACAATTTCCCGACGATTTCCTAACTGGATAATACCAATTACAGGTACTTTTGCCTTGTCTTTGTCTCCTGATTGTTCCTTCAAAATAGTTCTTAAACGATGCTGTTCTTCCATAGTTCCTGCTTGTTGAGGAGTTAATTCTACCATGACCATTTGTACAGTTTCTATGGGTTCTGCATCTTCGACAATTAATTGAGTTTGATCATCTTTTCGGTCTACTTTACCCCAAATAATTAATCTAGCATCAACTTCGAGTAGAGAACTAATCCGCTCATAGGTTTTAGGAAAAACTACAGATTCCGATGATGCAGTTAAGTCTTCTATTTGCAAAATTGCCATCGGGTCGCCCTTTTTAGTGACTACTTTTTTGACATTATTTAGCATGACTACTACACAAAGCATAGCATCATCTTTTTGTTCGCCAAGTTGTGATAGGTTAATTGGTGCAAGGACTGAAGATGATTGTTTAATTGATTTTAATGGATGATCAGATACATAAAATCCTAATAGCTCTTTTTCCATGCGTAACTTTTCTTGGGGAGGAAAATCTAATACAGGTTTAGCTTTAGGAGCATCAAAGGCGTTACTTGTTTTTGTAGTTTTAGTAGAAGTAGTTCCACCACCTAATAAATCAAAAATATTTCCCTGTCCACTGGCTTTATCTTTGGCGCGAGATTGGGCCCAATCATAAACTAATTCTAAATCTTTAATTAATTGATGACGATTGGGTTCAATTTTATCAAATGCTCCACAAGAAATTAATGATTCTAAAGTCCGTCGGTTCACAGAATGTAAATCTAGTCGGTCGCAAAAATCAGCCAGAGATGTAAATTCTCCTCCCTCTTCTCTTGCTTGTAAAAGAGCAGCGATCGCATTTTGTCCCACATTACGAACTGCGGAAAATCCAAATAATATTTTCTGTTCTGCTGGGGTAAAATCTAAACCAGAGCGATTAACATCTGGGGCTTCTATTTGGATTCCCATACTCATGCAGTTGTTGAGATATTTCTGCACTTTGTCGGTATCGCCACTGTTAGCGGTCAATAGTGCCGCCATATATTCTAACGGATAATTGGCTTTTAAATAGGCAGTTTGATAGGTGACATAACCGTAAGCTGTGGAATGGGATTTATTGAAACAATTAGAAGCAATTAAACCATTTTCAATGATAAAGTTATGATCCTGTGCCACACCAATATCATAAACATTTGCTTCACCTGCGTATTGACGGGAAATAATTTTAACCATATTACTTGACTGGGTAAATTTGTGTATTTACTAATTTTAGGCTAACAATTATAATTTAAGTAGAATAGGGTTAAAAATTTTGGTTATGGTCGGCCAACATGGAAAATGTCAGAGACTTGAGGCTGTAAGAAATTTTAATTTTTCAAGATTATGACTATTGCTAAATCTCCTCCTACTTTACCACTGCTAGAAAATGGCGATCGCCTGGATCGTGCAGAGTTTGAACGTCGTTATACTGCGACACCCGATGTTAAAAAAGCTGAACTAATAGAAGGTATTGTATACGTGGCTTCTCCTTTACGCTTTACACGCCATGCTAGACCTCATGGCGACTTGACAGGCTGGTTGTGGACTTACAAAACTGCTGTTGGTGCGATCGAGTTGGGTATTGAACCAACTGTGCGGCTTGATAATGATAACGAACCGCAACCAGATGTAGTGTTATTTAGAGTAGATGGAAATGCCAAAATTGATGATGATGGTTATATTACGGGTGTGCCAGAACTGGTGGTAGAAATTTCAGCAAGTACAGTTTCTTATGATTTACATGATAAAAAACGGGTTTATCAACGGAATGGTGTCAAAGAGTATATAATTTGGCGAACTTTTGATCAAGAAATTGATTGGTTTGTGTTGGAAAATAGCAAATATGTGGAGATGAAACCGGATGCAGAGGGAATTATTCGGAGTGTAGAATTTGCGGGTTTATGGTTAAATGTTAAAGCGTTATTAGCGGCAGATATGCAGCAAGTTTTAAAAACTTTGAATGAGGGGATAACATCGCAAGTATAGGATTGGAGGTTAGCACCAAAGGCGATCGCTTTCTACCACAGATTGCTTTATTTAACTCAAGTGAAAAGATGAGCGATCGCACTACGTTAAGAAATATTTTGCCATAGTTCAGCTTTAATAAACCGCGATAAATGACCAATATTAGTGGTGGCGATCACCACATCTGGAACTCCTAAAGTTATTGCCTGAGACACCAAAATCATATCACCATCAATTGTTTTATCACCTGCTGTCGGTTGCCCTTGTTGACGGGCTTTTGCCCAAAGTTCTGCGGCTTTTCGCATTGCATTTGTTGTAATTGGCAGATACTCAAGGAACTTGGCTAAATCATCTAAACGTGCAATTCCCTTGATTTTATTTGCTCGTAATAACTCACGTCTAACCTCATAATCTGCAATTTCTGGAATAATCACACGACTTCCTGAATTAATGTGATTTTGAAGCCATGTAGCGCATTCTATACTCTCAGGAGATATCTTGGGATTAGTAACTAAACCAAGAGGACCTGTATCCAAAATAATGACTCGATTCACCAAGTAATCCCCTTCATTTCAACAGGAAACAATTTGCGTTCAGACAACCGATCATTATCTAAGGCATGAATTAAATATTCACCTGTTTCTTGTTGTTCTGACTCATCTTCATCGTCTATCCAAGACTGGATAAGGTTAACAGCTTCGGCTTGCTTTTGTTTTAATAAAATAGAATTTGTTAAAAGTTGCAATGCCATTGCTTCTACAGAAAGTCCATGCTGATTGGCTTCTTGTAAAAGATATTGCTTTAACTCTGGTGATAGATTAAGGGTTAGTGTCATAGGTATGGTTGATTTTATTCTATTGTAGCTCAGGCTCAAGTTGAGCGATCGCATAAAAACTAAGTTGCACTGATTTTTACTTTCAATCATAGTATCTAGTGTGATGAGTTACATCACCGCATAACCCGTATATTGCCTCACATTTTGCGGATGAAAACCTAAAACAATTTTATCTTTAGGGATTCCTGCCGCTTCTAATTCATAGGTAACACCATCTTCTGTATCATCTCTTTGTACCCATATCTTCCCATCAATAATATCAAGATGCACCAAACAACCATGAATCCTTTTATGATCCTGCCAACCCAAAGTAATTAATAAATAACTATCATTTTCTTCATCAAAAACTGTTTTACATTCAATTACGCCATAAGAATATGGAATTTGTGTATAAGGTATTAAAACTTCCTTAATAATCCGACGAAAATCATCTAAGGTATCCATTGAATTATCCTCTCATCTACAGCATTGAAAATAAGTAAATTTACATTTTCGCTATTGTGATAGATGTTTTTTGCGGGCATATTCAAGATGTTACCTTATTTTCTTAATTGGGCAAGATGCCCACACCTTACAAAACAACCAGTATAATTGACCATCACCTAAAACCTGCCTCCGCGCCTCTGCGTCTCTGCGTGAGATTCAACAAAATACCATCTCCAGTCCTGTAAATGCTACAATCAATGACTTGATTAATTAAAGAGAAAAATTATGGCATCCATCCGCGAATTACACGAACAGCTAGTTAAAAAAGAACGTTCCGCCGTTGAAATTACCCAAGAAGCCCTAGATCGTATTCAGGTATTAGAGCCAAAATTGCACAGTTTTCTATGTGTCACAGAACAACAAGCTCTAGATCAAGCTCGTGCTGTAGATGCAAAAATTGCGGCTGGGGAAGAGATTGGGATTTTAGCCGGGATTCCCATTGGTATCAAAGATAATATGTGTACCAAAGGCATTCGTACCACTTGCGCTTCTCGGATTTTAGAAAACTTTATACCACCTTACGAATCAACAGTAACACAAAAACTGGCTGATGCTGGGGCGGTGATGGTTGGTAAAACTAACTTAGATGAGTTTGCGATGGGGAGTTCCACAGAAAACTCCGCTTACCAAGTCACAGCTAACCCTTGGGATTTAGCACGGGTTCCTGGTGGTTCTTCTGGAGGTTCTGCGGCGGCAGTAGCGGCGGATGAATGCGTTGTGGCGATTGGTTCTGATACTGGTGGCTCGATTCGTCAACCTGCGTCTTTTTGTGGCGTGGTGGGGATGAAACCGACCTATGGATTGGTTTCTCGTTATGGGTTGGTGGCTTATGCGTCGTCTTTAGATCAAATTGGTCCTTTTGGTCGGAGTGTGGAAGATGCTGCGATATTATTAAATGCGATCGCTGGCTATGATCCCCAAGACTCAACCAGCCTAAAAGTAGAGATTCCTGATTACACCACTAATTTAAAACCAGATTTGAAAGTTGGAAAAACCTTAAAAATTGGTATTATTAAAGAAACCTTTGGCGAAGGATTGGATGGGGAAGTAGAACAGGTTTTCAAAAGTGCGATCGCTCAATTAGAAAGTTTAGGTGCAGAAGTTCACGAAGTTTCCTGTCCCAGTTTCCGTTATGGCGTACCCAGTTACTATATTATTGCCCCATCGGAAGCATCTGCTAACCTAGCGCGTTATGATGGTGTTAAGTATGGTTTGCGTTCTCCTGATGCGGATAATCTTCTATCAATGTACAGCCGTACAAGATCCGCTGGTTTTGGTGAAGAAGTCAAACGCCGGATTATGATTGGTACTTATGCCCTCAGTGCTGGGTATTATGATGCTTATTATTTGAAAGCGCAAAAAGTCCGCACTTTAATTAAACAAGACTTTGAAAAAGCTTTTGAAAAAGTTGATGTTTTAGTTTCTCCAACTGCTCCCACAACTGCATTTAAGGCAGGGGAAAAAATAACTGATCCCTTGAGTATGTATTTAAATGATTTGATGACTATTCCTGTAAATTTGGCAGGTTTACCAGCTTTAAGTCTACCTTGTGGATTTGACAGTCAAGGTTTACCAATTGGATTACAGTTAATTGGCAAAGTATTAAGAGAAGACCAATTATTTCAAGTAGCTTATGCCTATGAACAATCAACTAATTGGCATTTGCGATCGCCTAAAATAAATCCATAATTCCTATTCTCCCCTTTCCTCTCATGTTACTCACCAAACCCATTCAGTTCCAAAAAGATGTAATATTTCCTCCAGGAGATTTAGAAAGTGACGAACCACCATTGGAAAGCGATTTACATTTAAGACAAATAATTTTGCTATTACAATGTTTAGAATTGTGGTGGCAAAACCGCAATGATTATTACGCTGCGGGTAATCTAACGGTTTATTACAGTCCCCGTCAGAGGAAATCAGAACATTTTAGAGGTCCTGATTTTTTCGTTGTACTAGATACTGAACGTAAACCTCGGAAAACTTGGGTTGTGTGGGAGGAAAATGGGAAATATCCCAATATTATTATAGAACTACTTTCTGATTCAACTTCATCAGTTGATCGAGGATTAAAAAAGCAAATCTATCAAGATACTTTTCGTACTTCTGAATATTTTGGGTTTGATCCCTATAATTTGGAATTTGTGGGTTTTATCTTAATAAATGGTATTTATCAACCCATAGAACCTAACCCCCAAGGTTGGTTATGGAGTCATCAACTAGGTTTGTTTTTAGGTGTCCATGAAAATAAATTACGCTACTTTACTACAGAAGGAGGATTAGTTCCTACACCACAGGAATTTGCAGAACAAGAAACTCAACGCGCACAATCTGCTATTCAACTTGCAGAACAGGAAAAACAAAAAGTTGAAGTTCTCAAAGCGAAGCTGCGAGAATTGAATATTGATCCAGGAATTTGACAAAAATTGATCAGGATTTATAGGAATAAAGGATGAACAGAATTAATTTCGAGATTTATCTTTATTCCTCCTGACTTCTGCTATATCATATATACATGAAATATACTCAGGCGATCGCTACCATAGCAACTGTAAATTTTGAACTTTTAGTGAATTTCTATACTCAATTATTAGAACAAACACCAAAAACTTTCATTCCCGATGTTTATGCTGAGTTTGAAGTTGGTAATCTGCAATTAGGGATTTTTAAACCCAAAAACACCCACACTGGAGAATTTGCCGGAAATAGCAAAAGTTCGCTAAGTTTATGTTTAGAAGTAGAAAATTTGGAAGATGGGATCTTTCATCTCCAATCTTTAGGATATCCCCCACTAGGAGAAATTTCTACAGCTTCCCACGGTAGAGAAATTTACGCTTATGATCCTGATGGCAACCGTTTAATTTTACATCAATCTTATCAACAATAAATTAAACGCAGATGGACGCAGATAAACGCAGATAATTTTGTACTTCATTAGAGTATTAGTTCCCTCATATAATCACCAATGTCAATAACTCAAAATTACAAATTAAATCTGATTCAATGGTATCCTGGTCACATTGCCAAAGCTGAAAAAAATCTGAAAGAACAGCTAAAACGGGTAGATGTGGTGTTAGAAGTGCGAGATGCGCGGATACCCTTAGCAACAAATCATCCCCAAATGAATGATTGGGTGGGGACAAAAGCGCGGGTATTGGTGATTAATAGATTAGATGTGATTAGTCCACAAGTGCGATCGCTATGGGTAGAATGGTTTAAAAATAGAGGAGAAGTACCCTACTTTACCAACGCTCAACACGGCCAGGGTATCACAGCGATCGCTAAAGCCGCACAAACTGCTGGAATTGAACTAAATCAACGCAGAAAAGAACGCGGAATGTTACCCCGTCCCGTTCGTGCTGTCGTCATTGGTTTTCCTAACGTCGGTAAATCAGCTTTAATTAATCGTCTGTTAGGAAAACGAGTAGTAGAAAGCGCGGCGCGTCCTGGTGTCACTCGTCAACTGCGTTGGGTGCGAATTTCCGACCAATTACAATTATTAGATGCACCTGGTGTCATTCCTTCTCGAATCGAAGATCAAAGAGATGCGATAAAATTAGCTATTTGCGATGATATTGGAGAAGCATCTTATGATAATCAACTAATAGCATCAGCTTTTGTAGATATCATTAACGAACTCCAAGAAACCCATTCTAATTTATTACCACCACACCCATTATTAACCCGCTACGGTGTTGATTCCATTATTCATACAGGGGAAGCTTACCTGCGTGTCTTAGCAGAACATCGCTACACAGGAGATGTAGAACGCGCTGCTAGACAAATGATCACCGACTTTCGCAAAGGGTTATTAGGAACAATACCTTTGGAAGTTCCAAAAAACAAGGGTATTATTTAGCCTTTACCCTAGAAGCCCGGATTTTTAATACTAATATTGTCCCTGCTGTCACCAATATTCCTAACAAAAGGTTTTTGCGACTAAAGCTTTTTTCACTTTCAACAACTAACATTATTTCCAAGAACAACGAAGGTAATAATATTCCCACAAAAGTTATAAATCTGGAAAATATCAGCTGATTTTGGGTTAATAAATTTAATATTGTTAACCCTACTCCTAAAGGAATAAAAGTCAGTGTATAGTAAACAATTTTATGCTCCTTGGGAATTAATTCTAGTAATTTAAAGGAATAGGAATTTTTTATTTCATCTACATATACCTGAATAGTTCCCCTGGAATAAGTGATCATAATTTGATGAAATTCTTTATCTGTAAAAACATTGGGAATATTTAGTTGTAAATCTGCACCATTTTGACCAGTTAGCGGTGTGCGTAACCGAAAATCTAAGGAATTTCCATTTTGCGATAACGTCAAATTACGCAGTAAAGAATCAGCAGAAATAGAGATAATTCGAGCAGGACCTCCCTGTTTAAGTTTATCGGTAGCAATAGTAGCACTTAAAGTAAATTCGGATGTTTCACTGATTCTTTGACTAAGATTTTTTGCCGAACCCACTGTTTGCAACCATTGACTAGAATCCAGAAAAACACCTTTATGATCTTTTACCTCTTTAGTCGTTCCTTTCCATAGGAGTTCAGGTAAATTTCCTGTTTGTTCTTGATAACAACATTTACCTTTAAAATCATAATTAGTTAAGAGAGAATCACCCAATTTTTTTAAGTAATTTGAATCATTTAAACCTTTGCTTACTTGATAATTTGATATAGCTTTATCAGCAATGTAAAGTTCAGATATATATCCTTGCCATGGTTTATTTCCGGTACGTTCATTGCCAATAATCAAAGGATAATTTAAATCCCAATTACTCAAATTAATTGTGCTTTGCCAAATTAATGAAATTAGCAAAGTTAAAAATAAGTAAGTTAAAATAAATCCTGTTATCTGTTTTTTGGAATTTCGCGAATTGTTTTCTTCTACTGGTTCTAAAAATGTGTGATAAAAACTTTGATAATTCCATACATAAAAACATATAAAACCTAAACATCCCCCAAAGGTATTGTTAAAAATATCTGCGGGAGTAGGAAATCTCGAAGCCAGAAATATTTGCAAAGTTTCAACTGTTAATGATAAACTAGCACTGAGAAAAATTATTAAACCCAGTTGTAACCATGATTTCACTTTAAGCTTATATAAAAGATGAGCGCAACAGTAACCAAAGGGCATAAATAATAAAATATTATTTACCTGATCTGAAAAAGAACTAGCATTATTAAAACTACTAAAAAATTCGGCTAGGGAGAAATTATCCGGTATGGAAAAATTAAATGGATAAAGTGTAGCTGTCAATATAATTAAAATATTAACAACTATACAAGCTAAATTAATAAAATATAACGGTATTGTTCTTCTGAGTCTGTTCATAAGTTTGTTATGTTACTTAAATAACAAAATTAAAAATATTTATTTGCCGAACTTTGTCTTGGCTCTCAATCATATTACATTTTCAGCAACTCATGATCAGGATTCATTCTAAAAGTCATGTATTGAAAATTGTAAAATAACTAACATTTTAAAAAATACCTAATCAGTTAATTCCATAACATAATTAATTTGTACAGTTCGTAAACTCTAGTTTAAAAAATATTTTTAAGTTTTTTATAATTATGTAAAAAATCAGATATAGGACTCCTATTTGAGTTTTGAACATACACTTAGGGTTTTGGTGGGCATTGCCCACCCTACAATACTTAGATTTATTTAGAAATCATTTAGGAGTCCTATATTATTTTGTTGAGTACATTTACAGCGCGTACTGTCTTTATTTACTTCCCTCTTGGCGTAATATTACATATCTTGCTGTGCGGTAAGCGGAGCTATGTCTAAGACTTTACACATCTTTGCGGTTTATTTATTAATCTATATTCTTGGAATATTTAGTTGAATGTAATTGTTGCTGGAATATCCTAGTAAATATACTGTAAAATATCTAAATCGTTTATAAACAAGATTTAAGATATGATTACCACTTATACTTATATTGATTTCTTGATCACTAAATATCATTTTCAGATAAAATTGGTAAATATCAACCATAGATGAAGTCGAGGTAAGAACTGATTCTTGAACAACTGCTCTTGATATGTCTGGGTTCTGATGTCTAAGTCCTAAAACATTAAATCTTATACTGGTATTTCAGTTATAGGTATTATGTCTACTACACTCATGGCTGAACTAATATTACTGTTAATTGAGGAAAATACTGAAACCTTGTTTTCAGTAACTAAAGATGTATTTTCTATTGGAAGACTACCAGAATGTGATCTTTCCTTACCTTTTGGTGGAATTTCCCGTAATCATGCCAAAATCATGAAAGTTGATGATGGTATGTGGGTGATTGAGGATTTAGGCAGTAAAAATGGAACTAAGGTAAATCAAAATTTTATTAATTATCCTCAACAGTTGTATCATGGTGATATTATTTGGTTGGGTAATATTAGCTTAGTAGTTCAATTTACGGCTACAAAAATACAGCCGAGAACCCTGCCTAGTAAAGAACAAAATACGATTTTCCATAGTGTTAAACAACTCCAACAACAATGGATAGATGCCAGCAGCATTAGTGATAATGAAATCAATAAAGATACCACTATTGCCCGTCTTAAAGATTTGGTAGATATAGCTAAAAACCTATCTGGAGCAGCATCTATAGAGGAAATTTTCTCCCAGGTGCAAGAAGTAGTTTTTCGTTATCTTAATAGTATTGATCGGTTAGCATTATTAATTGAAGTTAATGGTTCTGGTAATTTGCAATTGATTAATTCTGCTACAAGAAATATTACTCAACGTACATCCATTTTAAATGATGCAAATTGGATTAGTCAAAGTATTTGTCAAAAAGTTTATCAAGAAAAAATAGCCATTCAAAGTCCTGATACATATCAAGATCAAAGATTTGCTGAAGAACATAGTATTGTATTTAAAGGTATTCGTAGCGCAATGGCTGTACCTTTATGGGATGAGGATAAAGTTGTAGGTGTACTTTATGCAGATGCCCTTATTTCTTCTACTCACTGGCAAATTCAAGGGGAAGAAGAACTTAGTTTCTTTTCAGCCTTAGCCAATCTTGTTGCTTCTAGTGTGCAACGTTGGTTACTGGTTGATAAATTAAAAATGGAAGTATTAATTCGTCATAGATTAGAACGTTATCTGTCTCCTTCAGTTGTACAACAGTTGATTTCTGTAGGAGGTTTGGCAAATGGTAGGTTGTTACCAACAGAAAGTGAAATTAGTATTTTATTTGCTGATTTAGTGGGTTTTACAGAACTTTCTGAAAAGTTGACACCGAATGAAATTGCGGAGTTATTGAATAGTTTATTTGAGGAAATGTTGCAAGAGGTTTTTGCCTATGGTGGGACTTTAGATAAATATATTGGTGATTGTATTATGGCATTTTTTGGCGCTCCTGAACCACAGGCAGATCACGCCGATCGCTGTGTAGCTGCCGCACGGGGAATGTTGGCTCGTTTAGACAGTCTCAATCGAAAGAATTTTTGGCCGCACCCTTTACAATTACGCATTGCAATTAATAGTGGTAGAGCGGTTGTGGGTGACGTGGGCAGTTCCCAACGACTAGATTATACAGCATTGGGAGCAACTATTAATTTAGCGGCTCGGATGGAGGCAATTTGTCCTCCGCGTGAATGTATAATTAGTGAAGTTACTTATACAATGTTGTCGCAAAATTCAAATTTTGAGGTGATGGGCAATTATCGTTTCAAAGGAATTGAAAGATCAATTAAGGTTTATAAGATTAAATTGGATTAATTTGTGTAAGACTAGGAAACTACCTCAAGCTATTGTTTAACGGGAGGTCAGATCATGGCTATAGCTACCATTAATCCTGCCACTGGGGAAACGGTGAAAACCTTTGAGACGCTCAAAGATGGAGAAATTGCCACTAAACTGGATTTAGCAGGGCAAGCTTTTGAGCAGTACCGCAAGACAAGTTTCTCACAGCGATCGCTCTGGTTGCAACAAGCAGCAGTAATTTTAGAACAAGAAAAAGTAGATTTTGGTAAATTAATCACCTTGGAAATGGGTAAGCCTTTAAAAGCAGCGATCGCGGAAGCAGAAAAATGTGCTACCGTCTGTCGTTATTACGCCGAAAATGCTGCCGATTTCCTCGCTGATGTCCCAGTAAATACCGATGCCAGCCATAGTTTTATTCGCTATCAGCCTTTAGGCGCGATTCTGGCTGTTATGCCCTGGAATTTCCCCTTTTGGCAAGTTTTTCGCTTCGCTGCACCCGCACTCATGGCCGGAAATGTGGGTTTACTTAAACACGCCTCCAATGTACCCCAGTGCGCTTTGGCAATAGAAGATATTTTCACCCGTGCAGGTTTTCCCCACGGTGTATTTCAAACTCTGTTAATTGGTGCATCCCAAGTTGCCAATTTAATGGCAGATGAAAGGGTAAAAGCTGCTACATTAACGGGAAGTGAACCAGCAGGTATATCTCTAGCGGTTGCATCTGCTAAACAAATCAAAAAAACCGTCTTAGAATTGGGAGGAAGTGACCCTTTTATTGTTTTAGAAAGTGCTGATTTAGCAGCAGCCGCGGCCACAGCAACTACAGCCAGAATGTTAAATAATGGACAATCTTGTATCGCAGCTAAACGTTTTATTCTTGCCGAAGCAATAGCTGATCAATTTCAAAAGTTATTGTTAGAAAAGTTCCAAGCTTTGAAAATTGGCGATCCCCTGCTACCAGATACGGATTTGGGTCCCTTGGCAACTCCCGGTATCCTCCAAGACTTAGATCAACAGGTGAAAACTGCCGTTAAAAGTGGCGGTAAAATTGTTATCGGTGGACATCCTTTAGGAGATATTCCTGGTAACTTTTATCCACCCACAATGATCATAGATATTCCTGTAGATGATCCCATTGCCAAAGAAGAATTTTTTGGACCAGTGGCATTATTGTTTCGGGTTGCTGACATTGATGCGGCGATTAAATTAGCCAATGATATCCCATTTGGTTTAGGTGCAAGTGGTTGGACAAACAATAAAGAAGAGAGCGATCGCTTAATTGCTGAAATTGACGCAGGTGCAGTTTTTATTAATAGCATGGTCAAATCAGATGTCCGTCTACCATTTGGTGGCATTAAGCGTTCTGGCTATGGTAGAGAGTTGAGTATTCAAGGTATTCATGAATTTGTAAATGTTAAAACTGTTTGGATTAAGTGATTTAAAGGGTATGCTCACGCAAAGGCGCAAAGGCGCGAAGGAATAAAGATGAATACGGCTGATTTATTAGTTCAATGTTTAGAAAATGAGGGAGTACAATATGTTTTTGGACTTCCTGGTGAAGAGAATTTGCACGTTTTGGAAGCACTGAAAAATTCTTCTATTCAGTTTATTACTACTCGTCATGAACAGGGTGCCGCTTTTATGGCCGATGTTTATGGCAGGTTAACAGGAAAGGCTGGAGTTTGTCTTTCTACTCTTGGACCAGGGGCTACTAATTTAATGACTGGAGTAGCAGATGCTAATCTAGATGGTGCGCCATTGGTAGCAATTACTGGCCAGGTGGGAACAGATAGAATGCACATTGAATCCCATCAATATTTAGATTTAGTGGCTATGTTTGCCCCGGTGACAAAGTGGAATAAACAGATTGTTCGACCCAGCATTACACCGGAAGTAGTGCGGAAAGCATTCAAGCGATCGCAAACTGAAAAACCCGGCGCAGTTCACATTGATTTACCAGAAAATATCGCTGCCATGCCTGTAGAAGGCAAACCATTACAGAAAGATCATAGCGAAAAAACCTATGCTTCTTTTGCTTGTATTCGCGCCGCCGCCGCCGCAATTTCCCAGGCAGTTAATCCGATTATTTTAGTAGGAAATGGAGCAATTCGCGCCCACGCTAGTGATGCGGTAACTCAATTTGCTACTCAAATGAATCTGCCCGTTGTCAACACTTTTATGGGCAAAGGCGTAATTCCCTACACCCATCCTTTAGCCTTGTGGTCAGTGGGATTACAACAACGAGACTTTATTACTTGCGGCTTTGATCACACAGATTTAGTAATAGCTATTGGCTATGATTTAATTGAATTTTCTCCTAAAAAATGGAATCCTGAAGGCAATATTCCGATTATTCATATTGCAGCCACATCTTCAGAAATTGACAGTAGTTATATTCCTCAAGTGGAAATAGTAGGTGATATTTCCGACTCCCTCAATGAAATATTAAAATTAGCAGATCGACAAGGTAAAAATAACCCCTATGCTATCAGCTTGCGGGGAAATATTCGCGCCGATTATGAAGAACACGCCCATGATGAAGGATTTCCCATTAAACCGCAAAAATTAATTTACGACCTACGGCAAGTCATGGGTCCAGATGATATTGTTATCTCTGATGTTGGCGCACATAAAATGTGGATTGCTAGACATTATCATTGCCATAGTCCCAATACTTGCATTATTTCCAATGGTTTTGCCGCTATGGGTATTGCTATTCCTGGGGCATTAGCCGCAAAATTAGTCTATCCCAATCGGAAAGTTGTCGCCGCAACTGGTGACGGTGGCTTTATGATGAATTGCCAAGAATTAGAAACAGCTTTGCGGGTTGGTACACCCTTCGTCACCTTAATTTTTAATGATGGTGGCTATGGTTTAATTGAGTGGAAACAAGAAAATCAATTTGGCAAAGGTAACTCATCTTTTGTGCATTTTGGTAATCCTGATTTTGTCAAATTAGCCGAAAGTATGGGTTTAAAAGGTTATCGAGTTGAATCTGCAACTGATTTAATTCCTATACTCAAAGATGCTCTAGCTCAAGATGTCCCGGCTGTGATAGATTGTCCTGTAGACTACCGCGAAAATCGCCGCTTTACCCAAAAAGCAGATGAGTTAAATTGTGAGATTTAAAGAGTAATTGTAATTTTGTCTGATTGTGCGATAGCGTAAGCGCTGCTGCAAGCAGATCGCTGATCTAGTAAAAACTGTCTTAAATTTCAAGCGAACTGACAAAAGCCCTCCGGGCATCCAAGAAACAGCGCTTGCGCTATCGTACTTCTTTTAAAATGTCTTCAATATCAACAGGTAAATAGGGAAAAACGGAGTCTTCAGAACCATTATGTACATGATGAGGATAGGTTGCAATCTCAGGATGATGGGGTGTCAAAAAAAGAATTTCATAAAAAACCTAAAACCCAATCATAATAACCACTTCATGCTTTTTGCCATCTAGGTCGGTATTCAATGAATTTAATCTCAATAAGATTGATTCGAGCTTTAGGTAAAGCGCGATTGCCCCAATCATAGAATTGTGAGTTATTGTCTGAAACCTTCGGTATCATTGGGTTAAGACACGCAACCCAACACATTCAGATCGCACTCAAATTTACTCGTGCGATCACGCTGAAATATTATTTATGGAATATCGCAGAGTTAAGGTAGAGGGAGGGACTTTCTTTTTTACTCAAGTTACCTACAACCGTCGTCCATTTCTGTGTAAGCCAGAAAATATTTTTCTGTTACGAAAAGTGTTTAGAAAAGTTATCCAGAGGCATCCATTTACGGTAGATGCGATTGTTATTTTACCAAACCATTTACATTGTATTTGGACTTTGCCACCAGGAGATGATGATTTTTCTCGGCGGTGGCGGTTAATTAAGAGCAATTTTACTCGCCTTTGTCATGCACAATACAAGGGTAAAATCTCTCCATCACGTCAACTCAAGAAAGAGCAAGCTGTTTGGCAACGCCGTTTTTGGGAACACCAAATTCGTGATGAGTTTGATTTTCAGCAACACGTTGATTATATTCATTATAATCCGGTGCGACATGGATATGTAATGGCACCCAAGGATTGGCAATATTCGAGTTTTCATCGTTATGTCACCCAGAGTACATATACAATTGATTGGGGTGTTGGTATGAAGTTAGAATTTCCAGACGATGTGGGACGTGAGTAATATCAAAATATTGTATTAGTTTGAAGCGATATCTTGTCCATTTTTCGTAGGTTGGGTTAAGCGACAGCGCAACCCAACAAATGCGTTGGGTTTCATTCCTCAACCTACAAATTAAGACTTTTTTCGATTTGGACAAGGTATTGTTAAAGTGAATATATATGATGTAGGAATATTTGTACAATTAATTTATAATGTTGGGTTATGCCTCCGGCACACTACGTGAACGTTCCTCAACCCAACCTACAAGATCAGCGATATCTTGTCCATTTTTCGTAGGTTGGGTTAAGCGACAGCGCAACCCAACAAATGCCTTGGGTTGCATTCCTCAACCTACAAATTAAGATTTTTTCGATTTGGACAAGGTATTGTTAAAGTGAATATATATGATGTAGGAATATTTGTACAATTAATTTATAATGTTGGGTTTCGTTCCTCAACCCAACCTACAAGATCAGCGATCGCACTTAGCTGATGATATTGAAGAAGGACTTGAAAAAAGAAATGAGCGTGGTTTAAGTAGTGCAAATCTGCTGGCTAATATTTCATCCGAAGTTAATTGGAATATTGAAAACACTCAAGATGCTAATAACCAAGAGATTATTACCTCAAAAGACTTGAAAGCTATCTCACAGTCACTAAGCATCTTCAAGGATAGTTCCTTCAACGTTAGCTCCGTCAAAACTATTAATTCGGATCTGAGCATCGTTCAATTCAGCACAAAACAAACAGGCATCCTCGAAGGAAATCCCTTCACCATAAGCTCGGCTAAAATTAGCGAAACTCAGATCGGAGTGAAAGAAATTGACATAACTCACGTTGGCATCTCGGAAAATAGCATTTCTCAAGATGGCATATCTGATTTTGGTATAAGCAGCCCCGTGGTCTCTGGCATAACCCCCACTGAGATCGGCACCAGTGAAATTAACTCCAGTAAGATCGGCTCGATCCAAATTAATTTCCCTCAACACAGCCCCGCTCAAATCGGCTCCGTTCAAATCAACCCCAGCAAAGTCACGCTCCCCAACAGCGTAGCGTTCCAACAATTCTTCAGCAGTCATCCTCCAAGCCATGATTTAACCTCAAATTCTTCGCTTTTTAACTTCAAAGATAACTTACTCAACCCTTCGTCTATTCTCTTATTAGATCCCACCTTCAACATCAACCTCCAAATCACTGACCTCCCTACAGGACAACTAGCAGAAGCCCAAATCACCAACTACGACTCCTTCGGTCGCCCCAACGGAGGCACAATCCTCATTGACGACGACGCTAACGGCGTTGGCTGGTTCATAGACACCACCCCCAACGACAACAGCGAATACACCACCACCCTCACAGACACAGCCTACCGAGCCACCACAGGTGCAGCCGCAGGCAAATACGACCTGCTCACCGCCATCCTCCACGAAACCGGACACCTACTAGGCATAATCAACGGCAACCCAGGCTTCAACAAATACATCCAAACCATCAACGGTTCCAAACACTTCATCACCGACAACATCACCGCCACCCTTACCCCAGATGGTAGTCACCTAGACTCCAAAGTACACCCCTACGACCTGATGAACAACACCCTCGCCCCAGGCGTGCGTAAACTACCATCATGGCTCAACCTACAAATGCTCAACGCCATCCGTAATAACACGTTAGTGCCAAGCAGTACAACACAATTGACAGCACCACTAACCGCAATACTCCTAGCCGACATCACCAACGGCAACTTCAACGAAACCGACCCCACCAAACCCGAATACGGCTGGACAACACGCGGAGCAACCACAATCCTCAACTCCCACGCAGTCCTCACAGAAGACTCCCCCCTCAACAGCAACCTCACCCAAACCTTCATCATCCCCGAACACGCCAAATACCTGCAATTCACCATCCTAGACACCCAACTAGGAACCAACACCCTCGCCCCCAACGACGCATTTGAAGTCGCCCTGCTAAACGCTCAAACCCTCACCCCCCTACTCGGCACATCAAGCGGACTCACCCACACCGACTCCCTCCTCAACCTCCAACAAACCGGCAACGCCTACTTCAGCAACAACGTCAAAATAGCAGGCGCAAACACCTCCGGTGATAAAATAGCCCTGAACACACCCCGCACCGTCAACATAGACATCAGCAACATCGCTCCTGGAACCCTAGCCACCCTCTACTTCGACCTCCTGGGCTTCGGAGCCAAAGATGCTAAAATAACCATAGATAACGTCATCCTCCTCAACGACAACCTCATCACCCCCATAGCCAACAACGACACAGCCACCACCGACCAAGGACAACCCCTACTCATCAACGTCCTAGCCAACGACAGCACCCCCAACGGCACAGTCCAACTAGGTACAGCAGCAAATGGCAACATCATCATCAACCCCGACAGCACCCTCACCTACACACCCAACAACAACTTCGTCGGTACAGACACCTTCACCTACATCATCCTAGACAACAACGCCATCTCCAACGAAGCCACAGTCAGCGTCACCGTCAACAACATCGTTCCCACGATCAACAACGTTACGGTAGAATCAAATATTCAAGAAGGAACAACCAGCACCTTCAGCGCCACAGCCACCGACCCTGGTAACGACCTCACCTATAGTTGGAACTTTGGCGATGGAACAAATGCAGTAATTGGAGAAAACGTAATTAATATACTAATCGCGCCGAAATATTATTTATGGAATATCGCAGAGTTAAGGTAGAGGGAGGGACTTTCTTTTTTACTCATGTAATGGCACCCAAAGATTGGCAATATTCAAGTTTTCATCGTTATGTCACCCAGGGATACGTTCACGTTCCACAACCCAATCTACAAGATCAGCGAACTGACAAAAGCCCTCCGGGCATCCAAGAAACAGCGCTTGCGCTATCGCACTATTCAAAGATAATTCATCAATAACAATCCTGTAAATCCTTAAATCCTGGGTATCCTGATTCAGACAATTAAAATTTCAGCAATCAGCGATCGCACTTTTTCTAAAATGTCTTCAACCAAGCCAAATACTCATCGGCATTTTTCATAAGGCTTGTTCTAACTTATTAATTTTTTTTAAAATATCTTTGCGTAGTTCATATAAGCCAAACCACTCAAAAAAATCCATTTCATCTCCTAAAGTTCCTGAATTAAATTGCTCCTCAAATTGTTCAGAAGTAAGCTGATATTTTTTCTCAAATTTATTTATATCCAAGTTATAAATAGCTAATTTTTGATGATGACGAGTCAAAATTACATTTAATAATTGTCCAATAATCCGCTCTAATTCTATGTTATCTCTACAGTTTTCACTAAGCAATTCTAACTTTTCTAATGTATTCATAATAATACTTTCTGTGAGATTAGTAGCTAATGAAAAAATTATCTTTGTTTTTAAATAGTTCCTTAACCCAACATTCCCTGGATTCAGTTGGGTTTGGCGGAACATTATCGCTTAACCCAACCTAAATTTTCTCTTACATTTGACGTTGATATTTTTCCAAGATATCTACTAAAATAACTTGACATTGCAGAGGTAATAAATCAATTAAAGATATTTCCTTTCTACCACCAGCAATTTTTACGGGGATAGATGTCAAAATTTCAGTCACTCTATCTTCATTCACACCATTGGAAGTAATCAAAGGATATAATTGTTCAGCGACAACCGTGTGCATTTTAGCATCAGATAGATAAAGATGCCACTTAGCAATATCAATATAAACATTTTCGCCAATTTCTGATGCTAGGGCTTCCAGTAGTTCTGTAGTGCTAGTATTAGCCATAAAAAATAACCCCATGTAAAATTAAAAATGGAAAATTCCATTCTATTTTACATTATCGCTTAATTAGCTAATTCTGGCATAGAACCGCCCCAGCTTCAGCATTATGTCTTTAGGTTGACTTTGGTGGAGTGTTTGAGTAATTAGCGATCGCACTAATATAGAGCAAATGTACTAATAAAATTACCGTCCAACCTCCAGTCAGAGGTAACAACCATTCCCAGTTAGTTGTCTTTAAGATATGGAAAAACCATAATCCAGAATTGATTGTAGCAGCGATCGCTACATGAACAGCAAAATTCATCCGGTCATCTAATTTGCGGAAATCTGGATCTTTGCGGTCGGGTTGACGAGGCCAACGAGGAGGCATAAATATTCTTTAATTAACGATAGACTTTAACACACTCAACCATTTTAATCTAATTTTGCAATATAACTTTTGGTATTCCTAGTTTAAAACTTATTCATCTGTTTGATAGAGGAAGTCAATACATTCACCGTTGAAGATGGAAATAACCGTAAGAGGTGAATGAAAATGACTAAAGCAAATCCGGTAGAAGTCCAAAAACACTTGAAAGGCGTTGACTATCCCGCAGAAAAGCAAGAATTGATTAAGCACGCGCAACAGCAAGGTGCTGACAAGCAAGTTCTCTCACTTTTAGAACAATTGCCAGAAGGTGAAGAGTATGGAGACCCAACTGAACTCAATAAAGCTATAGGAGAGATTCAGTAGGTTATTAAACATCACCGAAAAAGTAGAGACGTTCCATGGAACGTCTCTAAAAAGGTTCTGAATAACTATAATTTCCTGATTTTCCCCCAGTTTTACTAACTAAACGAATAGATTCAATTTGAATAGATTTTTCTAAAGCCTTTGCCATATCATATAAAGTCAGAGCAGCCACAGAAACAGCAGTCAAAGCTTCCATTTCCACACCAGTTTCCGCTTTAGTTTTCACAGTGGCATAAATTTCATAACCAGGTAATTCGGGACTTGGTATTAACTCAACAGTAATTTTTTGCAAAGGTAGAGGATGACACAGGGGAATTAAATTAGCAGTTTGCTTGGCTCCCATAATACCAGCTAACCTAGCAGTAGCCAAAACATCCCCTTTCGGAGCATTTCCAGCTTGAATAGCAGCGAAAGTTTCTGGCAACATTCGCACCCTAGCAACAGCCACCGCTTCCCGCACAGTAGGCACTTTAGCAGACACATCCACCATCTGCGCCTCTCCTTTACCATCTAAATGAGTTAAGTTGGCAAAATTAGTTGGAAAAAACTCTTGCATAATTTTAGAGAAGTGTGTTAGTATTGGAATCTAGTAAGGGCGTGTAGCTCAGTGGACTAGAGCACGTGGCTACGGACCACGGTGTCGGGGGTTCGAATCCCTCCTCGCCCGTTGATTTAATATAATTTTAATTGCACAAACTCTGTAAATAGATTTGTGCAGTTTTATTAACTATAATTATGAACTTTCGTGACGAATTTAAACTCCTACTCCGCGCTCGCTACCCGTTGATTTATATTCCTACTTACGAAGAAGAACGGGTAGAAGCGGCTATCCGCGAAGAGGCGACAAATCAAGGAAATCGTCCGGTCTATACTTGGGATTTTGTCGATGGTTATCAAGGGAATCCCAATGATGTCGGTTTTGGCAAGCGGAATCCGTTACTAGCTTTAGAATTTATCGAAAAATTACCCGCTTCTGCTCCTGCTGTCTTGATTTTGCGGGATTATCACCGTTTTTTAGATGATGTAGCTATTTCTCGCAAACTCCGCAACTTAGCCCGAATCCTCAAATCCCAACCCAAAAATATTGTTTTATTATCGCCACGTATCGCTATTCCTGATGATTTAACAGAAGTGTTAACGGTGGTAGAGTTTCCCTTACCAGCCGCACCAGAAATTAAAACCGAGGTAGAACGATTATTACAAGCCACTGGAAACGCTCCTGTCGGTAAATTTTTAGATGATTTGGTGCGTTCTTGTCAAGGGCTGTCAATGGAACGAATACGTCGAGTTTTGGCGAGAGCCATTGCATCCCACGGAAAATTGCAACCAGAGGATGTAGACTTAGTTTTAGAGGAAAAACGCCAAACTATTCGCCAAACCCAAATCCTGGACTTTTATCCCGCCACTGAACAGATATCTGATATTGGGGGACTTGATAATCTCAAAGATTGGCTGATTCGCCGTGGTGGTTCATTCTCAGAACGGGCGAGACAATATGGTTTACCTCATCCCCGTGGTTTAATGTTGGTGGGGATTCAGGGAACTGGAAAATCTTTAACAGCTAAGGCGATCGCTCACCATTGGCACTTACCTCTGTTACGCTTAGACGTAGGGCGATTATTTGGTGGTTTAGTCGGTGAATCAGAATCTCGCACTCGCCAAATGATTCAAGTAGCAGAAGCGCTCGCACCCTGTGTATTGTGGATTGATGAAATAGACAAGGCCTTTTCTGGTTTGGGTAGTAAAGGTGACGCAGGAACAACCAGCCGGGTTTTTGGGACATTTATCAATTGGTTAGCGGAAAAAACCTCACCTGTGTTTGTCGTTTCCACCGCCAACGATATCCAGGCTTTACCCCCAGAAATGTTGCGAAAAGGGCGATTTGATGAAATTTTCTTTGTCGGTTTACCCAGTCAAGAAGAACGAAAAGCCATTTTTAATGTTCATTTATCAAGATTACGTCCCCATAATTTAAAAAGCTATAATATTGATAGATTAGCTTACGAAACTCCCGACTTTTCTGGGGCGGAAATAGAGCAAACTTTAATTGAAGCAATGCACATTGGTTTTAGTCAAAATCGAGATTTTAATACTGATGATGTTTTAGAAGCGGCTAGTCAAATCATTCCTTTAGCCAGAACTGCTGTAGAACAAATTCAAAAACTCCAAGAATGGGCTGCTGGGGGTAGGGCGCGTTTAGCATCAAAACAAAGTCCTTTGAGTGACACATTTGGTAAAATAGGCTAGAGGATGTTTCCTGATTACCTATTCTCTGTCACACCACCCACCACTGGCTTAACTTCACCGTCAGAAAAGGGATCTGTGCCACCCGTCCAGTTAAAATCACTAAGGCGAATGGTAAACCCTCCTAATCCTAACACAGGATTGTAACGAAAAATCATTCCATAGGTACGACGACTATATTCTAAAGTATAGTCAGTGCTACTTCGTTCACCAGTATCTAAGTTAACTGATGTTTGAAACCCCAAGCGAAAAGGCCCATAGATTTGCTGAGAAATACCTGCACTGAGAACCTTACTATCTACATAACGATCAAATAAGAAGGGAGATAAGCCGTTACTGATACCTTGGGAATAAATGATATTAAAGGCAGTATAATCTAGATAGGGGCGAGAAAAATGACCAATTTGCCCTAATAAGCCGATTGTCCCGATGAGGGTACTTTGATTATCGCCACTTGTATAATAAGTGCTGGTAGCAGTAAGACCTGCGATCGCTTGTAAGTACGGTATCACAGGATTTGATGTGTAGCGTAACCCCTCCGTGCGGGTGGGTGGTAAACCTTTGCCCCTCCACAGAGGAAATCCCCTATTTAAAGCCACACTACCTTGAACACGTCCCAGAGAAACCCGGTCATTCGCAGAAGACAACAAGTCTTGGCGATCGGTGTTAGCATCAATATACTGAACACCTCCTTGATAGCTGAGATTAATACCACTTTTCCCTAAAGGGATAATAGGGGAAGTGATCACCCCACCCAAACTACTCTGCACAGTTTGAAAACCCAGTGTACCATTGTAAAGGCGATCGCGGTAACTATATTCTAGATTTAGGATGTGTGGATTCACGTCACCCAAAATTTGGCGTAACCGCAAACTCGCACGCAAAGTATTTTCCACCTCACTCAAATCAAAACTCGTTAACTCACCCGTTCCCTCAAGTTTAGACTTAGGACTTAAATCTGCATTTAGCCTCCCCTTGACACCAAACAACGCAGCTACATTACCAGCATCTTCCACGGCTTTCTGCACGAAAAACTGGGGTGTCACACTTAAACGGGCTTTTTCGGTATCAATTGGCTGAAAACTACGTTCTACAAATAAACCGCCCCGCTTGCCATTATCAAAGCCTGGAGATACAATTGTTGTATCTACCTTTCGTTCCCGACGATCAATTTTCTGATTATTAATTGGAATTGGTAAACTCACATTTTGGTCAAATACTAAACGCTGTTTTTGGGTAACAACCCGGTCTATCAACGGTGCTTCTCGAATTAACGTCACCTTAGCCGCCCTTAACTCTAACTCAGGGGGCGAAAAAGGATCATTGGTAATTCGTACATCCCTAGCTTGTAAACCTTGGGGATAAAATTCAATCCTTTGGGCGGCAAATCTTAACCGCTTAACAACACCACCAGCCCTTGGTGGGGGGATATTTCTAGCATCTGCTGTACCACCAATAGTAAATTCAATTCCCCCAGGACTTCCAACATTAGCAGTAGGTTGATTAGCACGGATTCTATCACTTAAAGGACGGCTAGGAACACCACCAGTTGTCACATCAGTCGGTAAAAATCCAAAGTCTGTTTCTGTGGTGGGGATGTAAATTTCACCAGTACCATCTTCTAATTCTCCACTATCTTGAATAAAATTATAAGTGAAGCGTTGTCCCCGTAGTACCTGATTTCCCCTAGTTAAAGCCACATTTCCGTCACCCACTGCAATCAAGTTTTCTAAGTTTACTTGCAAGCGATCAGCATCCACCACTGCTCCGTCAAAGCGCACTACTACATTGCCTTCGGCGGTGACAATTCGCCTGATTTCATCATACTCCTGGCGATCGGCAATTACCTCTACTACCCTTTCTCTTGCTGGTGTAGTCGGTTGGGGTGATTGTGCAAATTTTACAGTATCAGGTGTTGATGTTTGGCGAGATTTAAATTTAATAATATTCTTGACAGGAATAATATTTTGTGTATCTTCTGAGTTGGAGACAGAAAGATGAATTTTTTCTCCTTCACCAGAATTTTGTGAAATTGTAGTGCGATGATTAATTTCAATAACTTTCTTTTTTACATAACCGACTGTCAAAGGTGTTCCCAACAGCGCGGCTTGACTACCAGTAGCAACAGGTGAAAATTCAGGAGGGAACATTTCTGGTTGTAAAACGGATATATCCTGATGAATTTGGCTAGAAATCCCTTTTTCTGAAACTTCCTGTTCCGTTTTCTCTACAACGGTAGCAGATGAAATAACAGCAGGTTGGGAAATATCAGCAGGATCAGGTACTAAAACTTGATGAAGCATACAACAGGAAACGGGGAAGAAAGTCTCTTACTATATAGCAGGAATCAGGGGCAAAAAAAGGAGAAATCATGAAATTCATCCTGTTTACTCCCTTCTCACTAAAAGAATATGGATTAAATGAACCGCATTCACGTAGCCTCCCGTAGGGATAGACGCAAAGGAGGATATGTAATCTTAGACTGGGAAGGGAGTATCCTTTAATCCTGTTCGTTTTTGGCGGTGGGTTACGCCCTCAACCTTGTACCTCATTTACCAGTAATATGCTATGGACATCTCCAAAAATTAAATATGCGTAATCTGAAACCCCTGTAGAGACGTTCCATGGAACGTCTCTACAATCTTTACTGGAGATGTCTTATATCTCTGGGAAAATCAAGCTAAAAAACAATTTTTGAAAGTTTTTACTCAAAATCTTTCCGTCCGGGGTTACGGGCTGGATCATTGGACAATAGACCGAATACAAAGATAGCGACAAAAAAGCCAACTACAATATAAACAGCGATTTTTAAACTCAGCATAGAAGTATCTCCAAGAGGGATGACAAAGTGGGTTTATGCGGTAATCTGCAATGCAGAAAGGATAGTTACTTTATATTACCCATATCTTGACCTTTTTTGGAGAACTATCCTCAACCAAGTTTGACCAGCTTTGAGTAAATTAAGTAATGAGACAGAATTATTACACAAATGGTTTTTCTGTTCCCTGTTCCCTCTCTCAACGAATTACTTACAGAGTGGAAACCGATAGATTTTGATTAATGGTCATTTGTAAATTGGTGTTGGGTTCAACGACAATGAGATCAACGCTCTGTTTACCGAAGAAAAGACCGATGAGTGCGCCAATACCAGCACCTCCTAAAACTTCTTCCGTAGCGATCGCTTTATCTCCCGTTATAGCAGATATGGCGGCTGCTGCCCCTGCACCCAAAGCGGTATTTTTAATGATGTTACTTGTACTTGCACCTTTTTTGACGGTTTCAGTTTTGGTAATTACATTAGAACTACCGACAATATCATATTCTCTACCCGTGGTCAAAACTAATTTTTGTGCCACAAATTGAGAACCACCTTGAGCCGGCTTGAGTTGACCAATTACTTGACTACCAACAGGAATCAACACTTTTTGGTCTTGGGTAACTATATTTTGGGAGACTATGAGAGTTAAAGGTGCAGTTTCATCTTTGGTGACGAGGATTTTTTCTGCCTTGTCATACTTTACAGGAATAATAGTTCCCTGGGGAATGGTGACAGTTGTAGCTGTGGGAGTGGTGGTTGTGGGACTGGTGGTTGTCGCTTGACCTGTGACTATGTAAGGTGAGTTAATGGCAGAGGCTTGATTAGAACTAACTAAAGCCTGATAAATTAACGCCGCTACTTGCGCTCGTGTGGCACTGGTGGTAGGATTGAGAAATCGGGGATTGGGATAATTCACCACCATTTGTTTTTGTGTAGCCGCAGCTATGGGACTACGGGCATAACCAGCAATACTAGAGGCATCGTTAAAATATTGGAGGATAGTTTCGACGTTGGTGGTGGGGGTATAATTTAACCCATTAGCTAGGGAAACTAAAACCTGTTGACGGGGAATATTTTCGTTAGGTTTGAATTGATTACCTGGATACCCAGATAAAAAACCTGTGATGTAAGATTGCTGAATGGCAGCATTTGCCCAATAATTGCTGGCTACATCATTGAAATTGATTGGTGTTTTTTGTCCGCTTTTTGGGAAGGCTTTAGTGATCATCGCTGCAAATTGAGCGCGTGTCACCGGTTCTTCTGGACGGAAACCACCATTTGGGAAACCTGCAATAATACCCCTTCTGGATAATTCTTGAATAAAGGGAGAAGCCCAGTAGCTAGACTGAACATCAGAAAAGGTAGTTTGAGCGAGGACAGGGTTAGCTGTGATGAGAGGGGCTACAGAACCAACTGTAGCACTGATAGCCATGATCAGGGCTGTGTTTGATTTCCAGTTACTTAACATTGATCTTGCTCCTTAAAAAAATTTGTCTTCGATAATTACTGAGATGGTTTTTTAAATCACAAGTTCCCGCTTGGTTATTTATTCTGTTAAAAAGATTACTTTTAATTAAGCGATCGCTCTCTATAATAACACTAGCGATCGCATTAAGATTAATCTTCTATCTAATTGCGTAATATTACCAAATTAGTTGTCAACTTCAAATCCAAATCTTGTTCTGGTCTAACCACTAAAACTTCAACTTGTTTTTTTCGTAATAGTACACTAGCAGCCGCACCAGCAGCCGCACCACCTACAGGTTCTAGGGTTTCGATTTTACGATTTCCTGTAATTAAAGAAATTACAGTAGCAGCACCAGCACCAATTGCTGCGTCTGTCAATATTTGACCTGTGCTTGCACCTTGAGATATAGTTTCAGTTGTGGTAACTGTTTGAGAAGTGGCATTAATTGATTGTTTCTGTCCAGAGGGAAAAATCAATTCTCGTGCTACAAACCTCACACCTTGTCTATTGTTACTATTTGAGCGTTGAGAAAAACTTCCATTTAAATTTACAGGTTGCAATTCTCCCACAACTTCGCTATTAGCAGGAATTAAGATATTTCTGCGGCTATCGGTAATATCATCTGCTATTCTGAGAGTTAGAGGAACAGTTTCCCCAAATTTAGGATTTAGTTTTTCCTTGTCATAAGTTACAGGTAAAGTAACATTAGCCGGAATAGTCACAGAACGAGGTTGTCCAATATTAAACTGTGCTTGAGCAGGAGCAAAAGTCAACAAAGGAGTAACTGCACCCGTAAAAATTGCTATAGTCATCAGTGCAGCAGTACCAGATTTCCAACCCATAGAACCATTCATAAGATGTTTCCCTTTGATGTGTTATACTTTGAGATGACGTGGATTCACCCGGATAGTTTCTGGGAATTTCTAATCCTCAATTTTCCCCAATAGACTTAATTTACGCAGTTTTAAAACCTTTCAATTCCCTAACCCAATTAAGACCCAAAGTAGGAAAATTTGTTCCTCAACATTTGACAAACTTTACCAAACAAGACGACAGTAAGCCAACTCCTCTTAACTCTCTGCGCCTCTGCGCCTCTGCGTGAACCTAAATCATACATTTACTCCCCATTTTATCGCCTTCATCTCAAAACTCTTAATCAAACCCATTTTTTTAACAAGTCGCTGTCCTTCTCTGTAAATTTTTGTAACATCAACATCTTTAAAACTGGAAACCTGTTACTTCGATAGTTACACTAACAATGAAGTGCATCTGTACTGTTAATTATTAAAAATTTAGATTTGGCGCTATAGCCTTAATGATCCCAGTACAACTTATTCTCAAAAACTTTCTTAGTTACCGTGATGCAACTTTAGACTTTAGCGGGTTGCATACGGCTTGCATTTGTGGCTCTAATGGAGCAGGTAAGTCTTCCCTGTTGGAAGCTATCACTTGGTCTATTTGGGGTCAAAGCCGTGCTGCTGTTGACGACGATGTAATTCATTCTGGCGCGAAAGAAGTGCGGGTTGACTTCACCTTTCACAGTAGTCAACAAAAATATCGCGTTATCCGTACCCGAATGCGTGGGGGAACGGGGGTTTTGGAATTTCAAATAGAAACACCCTCTGGTTTTCGTCCTCTAACTGGTAAAGGGGTAAGGGCAACTCAGGACGTAATTCTACAACATATCAAATTAGATTACGACACTTTTATTAATTCTGCTTACCTGCGTCAAGGTCGAGCAGATGAATTTATGCTCAAACGTCCTAACGAGCGCAAGGAGATTTTAGCAGAACTGTTAAAACTTAATCAATATGATCAATTAGAGGAACGAGCTAAAGATAGTTCTAAGCAGTATAAAGGCAGAGTGGAAGAGTTAGAACGTTCTTTAGATAATATTCAACTTCAACTCCAACAAAGGGAAACAACGGAAGCGCAACGAAAGGAGTTGGAGGTTGAACTAAATAACTTACAACAAACCCAAGCTTTTGATCATGTGCAGTTACAAAGTTTGCAAGTTGTCCAACACCAACGCCAAAATTGGGAACAACAACTCAGCTTTGTGCGGCAACAATATCAAAATCTTAGCCAAGATAGCGATCGCTTGCAACAAGACCAATTAGCTGTTAAAGTACAACTAGCTGATTTAGAAGCATTGTTAACGCAAGAAGCGCAAATTAAAGCTGGATACGCTGAATATCAAAGTCTCCAAACCCAAGAAGAAGCCTTTTCTGCAAAATTTGAACAACATACCCGCGCCACTGGGTTAAAACAACAAAAACAACAACAACTAAATCAAGAAATTCAACTACTGGAACGACAATTACAACAAGCCCAAGCGCAATTAGAAGCTTTGGAGCAGCAAGAGCGAGAAATTCAGCAAACTTTAGCGAAATCACCAGAAATAGAAGCGGCTTTATCCCAATCCCTCGCGGCCCGGAAGCAGGTAGCTGACCTAGATCAATTGCAAATGCAAGTCACTCCATTATTACAGCAACGGGCAAATTTACAAAATCAACTAGACCGCGCCCATGCAAGTTTGATGGCAAGACTGGAACAATTACAGTCTACAGAAAATCAGTTGCAAAGTCAACAACGTCGCCAACCCCAGCTACAGCAAGCAGTATTGGAAGTGGCTTCGCAAATTGAAGAACTAGACAAAAAACGGGTTTATTTGCAAAGAGTCCAGGAAAAAGGACAGGAAAGAAGGCATTTTATTGAACGTCTGCAAGCCCACCAACGGGATTATGAAAGGTTGTTGGGGGAATTGGAACAAAAGTTACAAATGCTGCAAAATCCTAATGCTTTGTGTCCTTTGTGCGAACGTCCGCTAGATGAACATCACTGGAATCGGGTGGTGGAAAAAACCCAAGTTGAATATCAGGACACAGAAGGACAGGTTTGGGTAGTGCGGGAACAAAAAGCGGTATCTGACCGAGAAATTCAGGTTTTAAGGCAAGAATATCGAGAAATATCTCAAGAATTGGCAGTTTACGACAGTTTACGGGAACAACGGGGACAGTTGGCGGCACAATTGCAAGCAACAACGGACGTGCAGGAAGAGTTACAAAAAATTGTAGCAGAAAAAGAACATTTAGAGCGATCGCTCCAGTCGGGAGATTATGCCCCAGCCCAACAAGCGGAAATTCAACAATTAGACCAGTATCTCCAGCAACTCAATTATAGTGAGAAAGACCACTCCCTCGCCCGTAGTGAGGTAGAAAGGTGGCGTTGGGCAGAAATTAAACAAGGACAAATTAAAGATGCCGCCAAGCGTCAAGCCCAATTAGCAGCGAGAAAACCGGAATTACAAGCTAATATTGCCCAACTTCAAGCTAAAATTACCAAATCACAAACGGATTCTGATATCGCTCAACAAATTGCGGCTTTAGAAAAGCAAATTATAGAACTGAATTACAGTTCCGAACAACACAATAAACTGCGTCAATCTGTGCGAGAGTTTCAACCTTGGCAGTTGCGTTATCAACAGTTGTTATCTGCCCAACAGCAATATCCGCAGTTACAAACTAGGTTGCAAGAGTTACAGGAATCCCTAAATATTAGATTAACAGAACGTCAGAATTTTGCCAATCAAATCGAAAGTATTGTTAAGCAATTAGCAGATTCAGCTAATCCATCTGCCCAAATCCAGGCTTTAGAGGATAAATTGGCAAGCCGCAGACAACAACTAGATGATAAAATAGCACAGTTGGGACGGTTAGAGCAACTGATTCACCAATTGGAAACCTTGCAAATTCAGTGTCAACAGGAGCAAGAACAGTTACAAAATTGTAAAAAACAGCAACGGGTTTATCAGGAATTAGCCCAAGCCTTTGGTAAAAATGGCATCCAAGCGTTGATGATTGAAAATGTATTACCTCAATTAGAAGCCCAGACAAATCAATTACTTTCCCGGTTGAGTGCTAATCAACTACACGTACAATTTGTTACCCAAAAAGCGGGACGCAGTGGTAAGTCGAGCAAGAAGAATGTTAAATTAATAGATACATTAGATATTTTAATTGCTGATGCTAGGGGAACGCGAGCCTATGAAACCTATTCTGGGGGAGAAGCCTTTAGAATCAACTTTGCGATTCGTTTGGCTTTAGCGAAATTATTGGCACAACGGGCAGGTGCAGCGCTACAATTACTGATTATAGATGAAGGATTTGGTACACAAGATGCGGAAGGGTGCGATCGCTTGATTGCCTCAATTAATGCCATATCTGCTGACTTTGCCTGTATTTTAACTGTAACCCATATGCCCCATCTCAAAGAAGCCTTTCAAACCAGGATAGAAGTTAGCAAAACTCAACAAGGTTCACAGTTACAATTGTTAATATAAAAAACCAGACTCAGATCCCCGATTTATTTGAGAAGTGGGGGAGCTTATTATAGTGTTACTCGATTGAGTGAGATACAAGAACCCCACCCCCAACCCCCTCCCCGCAAGCGAGGAGGGGGCTATAATGTATTTCATGCACGTGCATACCGATATATTTACAAGCTTTTTTATACTTCTCAAGGACACAATTTGAGCTTTTGTTTAAAGGGTATATATGAATGTAAAAACGCAAGTTATGAACTTCTTGAGTATAGATGAAGAAAGGTGCGTCAGAAACTTAAAATTAGTGATTTTAGCCTAAATTATTCTGTCTGACGCACCCTACATACTACTACAGACTACAAACGACCTGTCCGAAAATTAAATAACTAGCAACTTGAGTTATTACTTAGGTGGTAAAACATTTTGTGGGAAAGCATTTGTGAAATTGCCAGGAGTAGTATATTGACATACAACAAATCTGGCATACATATTGTTATATTTACCAGAGGCTATTCCACAACCGAGTTTTGAAGTTGATTTCCAAACTACTTGAGTGAAGTGACCTGTTTTGCTAGAAAATCCTGGAGATTGAAAGTTGTAATCTTTAATTTCATTATACCAGGCATTAACGGCCTTATCTGCCTCAGATGTGATAGTATTGGTATTCGTGGGGCTTGAAGACATCCAGATGTAAAGATTTTCTCCTACTCCTGATTTACCAGAATGCTTAAACTGTCCTTGAGATGCTAATGTATTTGCCCATTGTTGTGCAGAAGTATTAAGTTGAGTATCTAACACCAATGCCGGAACTTTATGCTTGAGTCGGTATTCGTTGTGCTTCTTTAAGGCTTGATTATTAAATGCTGTAAGATCGTCAGCAGCGAAAACATCACCAGTGTTTGACATTAATACTCCTGATATTGTTATTAAAACAACCATAGGCAATAATAGCAGAGGAGATATGGTAGTAGAAAAATTTTTCATCAGATGTGGGTTGTCACTAAAAGATGATTAATAATATAATATATAGGACTCCTAAAAGATTTCTAAATAGATCTAAGTATTGTAGGTAGGGCTATACCTTACAAAACGCGCAGATTGTGGGCAATGCCCACCCTACGTGTATGTTCAAAACTCAAATAGGAGTCCTATATCAGTATTGAGTATGGCGAGTAAGCAAAAAATACCCGCCTTTTTTGAGAAGACGGGCAGCTGAATTTTGATTTAAAGCTAGTTTTCTGGGTCAATTCGTTGAATATTACCTGCTTTTACCCAACCTTCTTGATCACTACCTTCAAGACGAATTTTTAACCATGCTTTATCAGAACTTTCTTCCAATACAATAATTTTTTGATTAGCACCAACCCCACCTACACGTTCACTATCCTGCTGTGGTGAACTTCGTAAACTCAAGCCTTGAGGCCAAGTTACATTTCCTCGATAAGCCCCGACTGGTAAGGAATTGGGTGATTCTGTGGGTGTGGGTGTTGGTGTGGGTGTTGGTTCTGTTTTCACCTCAGCTTTGGGAGTTGGTGTGGTTTTAACTGGGATTGGTTTGGGTGTTTTGGGTTTGGAGGAAGTATCATTAGCAAACAATGGTTTAGCGGGGGGTATGGCAGTACGGTTGACAAAATAGAGTGCGACTGTTAAACCACTAGCTAACAAAACAGCGATCGCTAATATAAAACCAAGTATAAGTTTAAGTAAGCTAGACAACATAATTTATTATCACTTTAAATCCATTAGTCAGGTACATTCAGAAACTTAAAATTAGTGATTTTAGCATAAATTATTCTGTCTGACAAATCCGCCAGACTCTAAAATGTTTATAAGGTTAATGATAGTTGATTAATATTGGGTATCTTTCCTTAACTCAATCTACGGGCGATCGCACTATAATTTAGTTATAAGTGCATTTACCAGTTTAACAAGTTCAATGAAGACAAAAACCAAAGTTAGCTCATGGTGGCGATACTTTATTGTATTTACCATAGTTTGGGTTTCTGGTCCGACTCTCCAATTTATGAGTCAGGCTTTGCGGGGATACCCACTTGATATTAACTATTTTTGGAGTGAGCTTTCACCGGATAAAGTTTTGAAGTTGGGTTTTTATAATGGTGAAGGTGGAGCAGATTGGAAGATAGGTAAGCCAAAAGTTAATATTTGGAATGCTGAAGAATTACGTTCTGTAGAGGATTTGCGAAAGTTTGCTTTAGAATTGGTGAACCGCGATCGCACTCTCAATAATTTACAACCTTTGGTGGAAGTTCCGTTGCTTTCTGAAGCAGCCCAAAACCATGCTCAGGATATGCTAACTCGACAATATTTTGATCATATCTCACCTGATGGTAAAAATCCACGCGATCGCTATCTGGCTGTTGGTGGTAGTCCGCGTTTGGGTATTGGTGAAAACATTGTCCAGAGTAGTGTGAAAGGTTTGGGGTTAAGCTACGGGGAAGCGGAAGATTTTCAACGGGGTTGGATGTATAGTAATGGACATCGAGCCAATGTCCTCAATCGTAGGTACACCAAGTTTGGTTACGGAATTACTACTCACCCCAATGGTGAAGTTTATGCTGTACAAATGTTTTCTAATTAAAAAGTATTGCATTAATTTAATGATTTTGGGTTTATGTGAGGTTAGAAAGAATAGCGATCGCTAATTTATAAGGTTAATTATAGTTGATTAATGTTGGGTTAAGGAACGATACCCAACTTACGGGGTACGGGCGATCGCACTGAAAGAAGAACTATTACCATTTACAGTAGGGACCTTCTTTGATAGTACCATCGGGCATGGTAGTATGCCAGATAACATTGAACTTGTAGCAGAGACCTTCTCCGTTGACATCGCAGTCTCGGAAGTCAGTATGAGTCAAATCAGCACGTTCAAAGTAACCAATTTTAGCACCGATGAAACTAGCACCAACCGCTTTAACATGGCTCAAGTTAGCCCTAGTCAAATCAGCCCCATTCAAACTAGCATTACTCAAATTAGCAGAGAACAAATTAGCATCCCTGAGAATAGTTTTTCCCAAACTAGCCTCGCCCAAATAAGCACCGAACAAATCAGCTTCAGTCAAATCAGCCCCACTCAGATCGACTTTTTCAAGATTAGCTCCACGCAGGTTAATACCCCGCAAGTCAGCACCTTCGAGTCCAGTAATCTGACCATCAACTCCGTCTATTTCGCCCATTTCGCCGACAATTCGCAAAATTTCGACACCAGCAAAGTTACGCTCCCCAGCGTTGTACCGAGCCAACAATTCATCAGTAGTAATTTTCCAAACCATGAATTAACCTTGTGTTTGCTTCAAGCGGATATTGATGATATAGAGATATTTATAAGGTTAATGATAGTTGATTAATGTTGGGTATCGTTCCTTAACCCAACCTACGAGCGATCGCACCATATCGACTACAATATTAACACCATTGGCTGGTTCATCGACCCCACCCCCAACGACACAGCCTACCGAGGCTACAGCCAGGAGCTACTGCAATTGCTCTATTTTCTCCCAATTGATACAATTATGTATATGTTTAATCTCTGTAATATTTTGATGTTAACTTGATAATAGGAGATAATCTGTATGAATGCTCATAAAATCGAAATTGTTTTAACAGAAAACGGACAATTAATTCTAGAAAATTTACCTTTTAAAAAAGGAGAATCTGTCGAAGTGATTATTCTCGAACATCGTCAACTATCTTCTAATTTTAATAGTTATCCTTTAGCGGGAAAAGTAATACAGTATGATGAACCTTATGAACCTGCCACAGATATCGAGGATTGGGAAGTTTTAAAATGATTGTTTTAGATACCCATATTTGGATTTGGTGGGTTGATAATAATCTCAAATTAACCCAACGACAGCGAGAATTAATCAATACTTATCAATCTAGTGGATTAGGCATCAGCATTATTTCTTGTTGGGAAGTGGCTAAGTTAGTGGAAAATCAAAAACTGATTTTATCTTGCTCAGTTGATGAATGGTTGAATGGAGGTCTAGCTTATCCTGGAGTTCAACTACTAAGTTTAACTCTTCCAATTATAGTAGCATCAACTGAATTAACGGGATTTCATCGTGATCCAGCAGATCAGTTAATTGTTGCTACTGCTCAAATTTATAACTGTTCGTTACTAACAGCAGATAATAAAATCTTGGCTTATCCCCATGTTCAAACTCTAATTTAATCTTAATGTTAGTAATAGTTAAACATTGACAGGGAAAATGATAGTTGATTAATGTTGGGTATCGTTCCTCAACCCAACCTACGAGCGATCGCACTTATGAAATTCCTATCGTGTCAGATCCTTCTTTAGCTATTATTACTTCTGATACTTCCATCAGGCATGATAGTTTCATGGAAGATAGCACCCTTGCAATAATAGATACTAAACTCACTGGCTTCACTCAAATCAGCATAGCTAAGGTTGGCATTTTTGAAACTAACTTCGCTAAGGACAGCACGTCTGAATATGGCACGAGTAAGATTAGCGCCTTTGAGACTCCCTTGACTGAAGATAGCATCGCTAAAGTCAGCAGCTTCCAAATTAGCTCTTCCAAAACCACTTTCAAAGAAACGGATTCTTCTCAAGTTAGCGAAACTCAAGTCAACTTCATCAAACCCACTACTTTCAAAGTAAGCATCACTGAAGTCAGCACCCTTGAAAATGACTTGGTTAAGAATTTTATCGACCAAACGAACTCCTGGCAGCTTGACTCCAGTAAAATCTCTTTCCCCAGCAGCATAACGTTGCAGCAAATCTTCAGCATTCATAACTTATCTCCTACATTAAACAACACACTTAAAGATAACCTACTAAATCTCTTCGACCCCACCTACGGTCTACGAGCGATTCCTGCGGAGCGCTATCTCTACGAGACGCTACCGCGAACGCTATCGCACTTCGAGCTATAATCAATCTAAGCTATATTTACTAGAAAATAACTATGAGTTTTGCTATTTCTGAAGAGATTGTAAAAGCAAGTGGATTATCAGAAAAAGAATTAATTTTAGAACTGATTATCCTCTTATTTCAAAAGAAGAAAATTACTATCGGTAAAGCGTCCAACCTTGCTCAAATGCCTTTGCTCGAATTTCAGCGCGAATTAGCGATGAGAAACATTTATATTCATTATGATGAGAGAGATTTAGAAATTGACTTAAAAAACTTGGGGATTATCTAATATATATGATCGTCATTAGCAATACTTCACCTATTACTAATTTATCTGCTATAGGTAAGATCAATTTATTAGAACAAATTTATGGGGAAATCATTATATCATCAGAAGTTTTTGAAGAATTAACCCAATGGGGAGATTCTATACCGGGAGCGAAAGAGGTGAAAATATTTAGTTGGATTAAAGTAAAGACAATTAAGAATATTAATTTAGTACATTCTTTAAGAAATAAATTAGACGAAGGAGAATCTTCTGCAATAGCCTTAGCATTAGAATTAAATGCAGATTGGCTAATTATAGATGAACAGTTAGGCAGACAAACAGCAATAGAATATAATTTAAAAATAACAGGTATTTTAGGAATCTTGATTGAGGCGAAACGTCAGGGCTTGATTCCATTAGTCAAACCAATTCTTGATGATTTAATAAATATAGCCAAATTTTGGGTTAATCCCTCCCTCTATAATAAGATTTTATCAATTGTTCAGGAATGATCTTGAGTAGTGTAGTTATTTAGCGATCGCGCTACTTAATGTAGTATAAATTTCTGGGGTGGAAAATGCCAAATGACAAAATCCACCCCGAAACAATACTGTTCGGTTAAGGATTTTTGTAGGTTGGGTTAAGCGACAGCGCAACCCAACAAATGCTTATAAATGTTGGGTTATGCCTCCGGCACACTACGTGAACGTTCCTCAACCCAACCTACGTAATTCTATTTTTTGAGCTTAACCGACAAGTATTGCACCCCGAAAAGGTTGATTAAACGCTTGCTGTTAATTGTGCTTCAGATACCCATGCACCATGAAAACCGTAGGGGACACGTTGGGGAATAATTACCCGTGCTACTGGTTCGCTGGTCATGTCTTGGGCATTAATTACCACCAGTTCCGAAGTTTGTGTATTTTCGTTGTAAACGAATGTAACCAGCCAACCTTCATCTTCTGTAGTCGCACCGGGACGAGGTGCAAAGACAGATTCACCACTATAACGTCCCTGTCCAAATTGGTGGGTTTGGGATTTACCATTGCTGAGGTCATATTTAATTACTCCCTCGAACAACGGAAGGGGACTATTCGCCATTTTTCCAACATAGCCATATTGGGTTTTTCTCCCTAACAGGTTTTCGTTGACACGGGGAAATTCGCCTGGTGTTTGGTCTAACATTTCTTCTTGGATTGCGCCTGTGCTGAGGTTAAAGCGCCAACGATGGAGACGGGGGATATCTGCATCGGGAACATCACTACCTGCTAATACACTGGTAGAACTCATGCGACAAGCTATTAATACGACTTCTTCTCCTTCTTCGTAGGCGTTAAGGGTGTGGAAGACGTAACAGGAGGGACTTTCAAACCAGCGAATATTGCTATTGTCGCCATGACGGGGGATAATACCAAAACGACTGGGGCGATCGCTCTCAAACATTACCGTAGGTTCTCCCCTTTGCATCCTTTCTACGCTCATGGTCAAAGGCAGATCCATGAAAATGCTATAATTTTCGGTAATGGCGAAATCGTGCATCATTACCGCCGTTGGTAGTTCTATGGGGACTATTCCCTTCAATTCACCATCGGCTGAAACTACTCCGTAATGCAGATATGGGGGCGCAAATGAATAACCAAAAAACATCATTTCGCCGGTTACAGGGTCTACCTTGGGATGGGCTGTAAAAGGACAAGTTAGTTGATTATTGTAGGTGTACTCACCAATGGTTTCTAATTCCGGGAGTTGGATACTGTGGGGCGCGCCTCCTTCCCAGAGAGCTAAAAATTTGCCAGCGTGCCAGACTAGAGCGGTATTGGCGGTATTTTTGTTAACTCCATAGGGGTTATCCATTTGGGGTGGTTCAAAAATTCCTGACCAGACAGCTTTTTGGGCTTCATGCTCAATTTGCCAGCCTTTGGTTTTAATATAGCGATCGCTATAAGTGGCTTTACCATCTTTAATGCGGACACCATGCAACATCCCATCACCATCGAACCAGTGATATCGACCAATTGGTGGCCATTGGGGATTGGGTCCATTTCGCACAAACATTCCTGCAAGATCGGGGGGTAATTCACCTATTACTTCCAGAATATCCGTAGTGATTTCGTTCTTGATAGGTGCAAAATTGCCATCAAGATAGGGATTAATTGTTGTGGGTGTTATGGTGTTGGTTGTCATAGATATGATATTTTGGAGATTTTTAATCCTGCTAAAATTGCAGTTGTACTAATTTTATCAAGAATTATTTAGGGTTTGATGAAAAAGTCTTTTCATTAGGGCTAGGAGTCAGGAGTCAGGAGTAAGAATTAGAAGAACAGTATTCAATCTGGTCAAGTGATAGGTAAATAAACAGTTTCAAT
>NZ_JAYGHC010000027.1:2253-10806 GCF_034932285.1 Cronbergia sp. UHCC 0137 | reverse complement strand
AGCCAAGAATATTCTTGAAAAGCTCACGCAGAGGCGCAGAGGCGCAAAGAAAAATTTGAAAATCACGACTTTTGCAAGAAGTCTAATACTTAAATTTTCCATACTAAAGGGCAATTTAAAAAGATAATTCTTGAAATAACTCCGTTAATGGCAGCGTGAAATTGGGAATTATATCTTCTCCATCCAGACTATCTTCTAATTTTAAAAGTTTAGATGGCTTAGGTTTATGGTAAACTAATACACTTTCTTCATCGGGCAATATCTCCCATACGAGACGAGTTCCGTTATCAAAATATTCTACTAATTTGTTATGAATTTCTTCAAAAGTATTGTTGGGAGAGATAATTTCTACAGCTAAATCGGGAGCGCCTTCAAAAAATCCTTTGGGTAATCGTTTTAATCCTTGTAAACGATCCTTTGCGATAAATGCCAGATCGGGCGCTCGCTTATTGCCAGTTTTCATTTTAAAAGCGGTACTCGAATCACACGTTATACCGAGTTTATGACTACGAACAAAGCCTGTTAAAAAATATCCGAGAGTAAGGGCTAAATAGCCATGTTCCAGACCTGAATTTGCCACAAAAACTAACTCTCCATCCACATATTCGTAACGATTGCCGTCTTGAGGCAATGACATAAACTGTTTGTCTGTCAAAATCCTTGACTTGGTTTGAGTCTGCTGTAATTCTGAATCGGCAGATAAAACCATTACGTTTGCTTGAGTCATGAGATTAAATTTTCACAAAAACCGGAAATACAAAGCTAATTTTATTGTAAGGGCGATCGCTATTTAATCGGCAAAATACGCACCTTAGATTGGGCTTTGTCAACTGTGACCAAAGCACCTGACAAAAGTAAAGACTCAAACTGCTTCAGGGCTGAAATGACTATATTTTCAATACTACTGGGCAAAATATCCTGAGTCCGAACCTGAATCACACTGGGAGTATTTGCACCCGTCGCAGCTAACAGGGAACCGAAGTCTAAATCGTGGGTAAAGACGATATACCCATTAGTTCTTGCCCAATCCATAATTATCGAATCTTTCTCACGGCGATCGCCAACAGTAGACCAGTGAACAGCGTTAATATTATACTTCTCAAAAACCGCTACCCAATCAGGGGAAAGGTTCATATCAATCAAAATTTTCATGCGCTTATTAGAGGGACTTCAATTTCCTCCGCCCGCCATGCAGCATAAGCAAGTGCCTCATATATATCCGCTTTTTCTAGGTAGGGATAAGCTTTAAGGATATCATTTGCACTGTGTCCAGATGCCATTAAGCCGACGATAGTACCAACTGTGACACGCATTCCCCGAATACAGGGTTTACCGCCCATTACTTCTGGGTTGCGGGTAATTCTAGTAAGATTTTCCATGGCTTTTGTCTCGCTATGGCTGATTGGATTTGGAAACCTAAAATGGGTCTATTATCGCACTCTATAAGTAATGCGATCGCTATTTAAATGGAGATTTTTATAATCTCCTAAGTTATTTAAAACTGGATATTTTCATACAAATCAGCCAAACTCATCTCCAAAGAAATCGTTGATAATGTCATGCGATCGCCTAAATTTTTATATTCCCTAAAAATCCATTGCTGATCCTCAGTTTTAGCATAATGCTCAACACAAACCGTATATTGATCAATCAATAAATACTCCTGAAAACTAGCAACAGAGCGATAAGCCGCAAACTTAGCATCCTTGTCATAACTGCGAGTCCCCAAAGACAACACCTCAGCAATTAACAATGGATTAATCACCGTATCTGTGCGCCCCGCCATTAACTGCATAGGTTGTGACAACACCATCACATCAGGATAGGTAAACTTATTTAACTGGGGAATCCATAACCTTTGATCCGTAATAAAACAACGAAAAGGCTTACCACGTAACCCCGACTTGAGGATCACCATCAAATTACTAGCAATATCATTATGATTTGGCGTTCCCCCAGTCATCGCTATAATTTCCCCATCATTATACTCGTGACGTTCTTCAGCGCGAACTTCAAGCTCCAGATATTCTTCAGCCGTGTAAATTTTTGATCCAGACCTAGAGAGAGTAATCATCATCAACTCCTATGCCTAACTGATATATCCTAGATTAACCCCAAACTATTTTTCACTCCATCGCTTCATTCACCGGGAATCGATCAATTAACTGCATCGCCCTTTGAGCATTACGTCGCAAAGAATCGGGTAAATGAGGAACATGAGGAATTTGAGATAATAAATCTAAAGTTCGACGTAACAACCTCACCACATCTCCTTCATCCAAAGTAGTATTTTCACACAATTGCACCCAATCCATCCCCAACGCCCACTGTTCAGCGATCGCTATTAACTCAAATTCCAACCAAATTGGCAACGCCACATTATAACGTCGTTGTAGTTGGAAAATTTGCCGACGAATCCCCCTTAATTTCGCCAAAGCTTCAGCCACTTCTTCACTCACATCAAAACGCACCTTACTATCTGGTCGTGGAGTTTCTATCACCAAAGCTGCCACGGCCGCCGCTAAATGGTGTGGATCTAAATTATTTAATTCACCACTAGCAAAAACTAAACCCACCCATAACTCATTTTCACCGCGAATAGCAGCCGCCATTTGCCCCAATACCGTAGGAATTAAGTTATCCAAACCGCCAAAGTGCTGTAAAATTTCAATTAAACTGAGAAACTCTTCCCAATGTCTTTGAGATTGTTCCCCCACTCGTCCTTCTAATTCTTCCAGTTCCGCTTCTAATTCCACACAACGGGCTTTGCGTTTAAATATATTGGCAGGATTTCCAAATTCATTTAGGGGATGTTTTTCCAATTGCTGCTGGATTGCATTCACCCGACTGAATTGTTCCATCACTTCCGGGGGCATATTTACCACCCCTTCAGTATCAGGGATACATTGGGCAATCAGGGCGGTTTCTCCATTACCCCGCACGCATTGACCCCGTTTCAATATCATTTCTGCCGGTGGTAAAATATGATTGGGAACTTCTACCCTGGGCAATTCAGCATATAAATCAACTACATCGGCAACAGTCGCCACATACCAACGATTATCCTGTCCCAAACAGACAAAATAAGATGTATCCGTTACACTCGTTGTTTTAGCAATTAACACAGTTGTGATTGGCAAAGTAGCTGTGATGTTTTTATCGTTGAGGCTCAACAATGTGCCACACACGGCAAAGTCGAGCATCATCACCAGTTGTTCTTGTCTATCTTCCCGTGCTTGTTCTTGTAAAGTTCTTAATATTTGACGTTCAACTTTTAGTCGTTGACGGAGTTTTTCATACACCGCCAATTCACTTTCATCAACTGCGGCGGTTTCTGCCTGGATTTGGGCTAACTCTGCTTTGATTGCGGCAATTTCTTCGTAATCTGGTCTTAAATGCAAAGTCGCCATGTACTGCCCAAAACTGCGTTCTATCAGTTCTCTAGCTTGCTCTAAGGTGTGGGTTTGTAGTAAGTTGAGAACCATCCCATAACTAGGCGTAAATTGACTAACTAGGGGATCTGCCTGGGATGTGGCTAAATAAGCCGCTTCTTTAGCGCCTTCAAAGGGGGTTTGAACTGCTACTACATAACCTTGAAGATCCATCCCCCGACGACCAGCCCGCCCGGACATTTGCAGAAATTCGGACGCTTTTAAGAGTCTGTGTCCGTTGTCGGTACGTTTAGAAAGGGTGGATATAACTGTGGTTCGGGCTGGCATATTAATTCCTGCTGCCAAGGTTTCAGTAGCAAAAACTACTTTAATTAGTCCTTGTTGAAATAGTTCTTCGACTAAAACCTTCCAAGCTGGCAAAATACCGGCATGGTGAGCGGCTATTCCTCTGTAGAGTGGGGCAATTTGTCCAGCCCTCCCTGCTTCGGGATTGCGGGCTAAAAAGTCATCAATTTGTCGCCGTAATATTTGGGATTCTTCGTTATTTACGAGCCATAAATCACCTACTTCTGCCACGGCTTTATCACATCCGCGACGACTGAAGATAAAGTAAATGGCTGGTAACATATCCCTTTGTTCTAGTTGGCTGAGAAGAAATGGGATGCTTGGTGGTTCTGGTCTACCGCTTCTGCCTCTGTCCCCTTGTCCTTTTTTGCTACGTTTTGATAAGCGGGGGTTGATTTTGGTTTTGCTGTCGTTGAGGAGGGGAAATAGTCCTTTGGGATTACAAAAGCTAAATTCTAGGGGAACGGGGCGAAAATCGGAGTAAATCAGGTCTGTGGGTCCATGAACGCGATTTAGCCAGTCTGTGAGTTGATCACTGTTGGCGACGGTGGCTGATAGGGCTACCAGTTGGACTTCACGGGGACAATAGATGATGGATTCTTCCCAAACTGTACCCCGTTGGCGATCGTTCATGTAGTGGCATTCGTCTAGTACCACTGCTTCCACGTCTACTAAGGAGATGCCAATTTGTCCGATGGGTGTGCCATAGAGCATATTCCGAAAAATTTCTGTGGTCATGACTAAGATTGGTGCTTCTCTGTTGATGGAAGCATCCCCGGTCAATAGTCCGACCTGATCGAAACCGAATTTTTCGCGGAAGTCACGTAACTTTTGATTAGACAGTGCCTTGAGGGGGGTGGTATAAAATACCCGTTTTCCTCGCGCTAGGGCGCGATAAATGGCGTATTCCCCGACTAAGGTTTTACCTGAACCTGTGGGCGCACAGACGACAACGGAGCGTCCGGCATTCAGGGAAGCGATCGCATCCTTTTGGAATTGATCCAGTTCAAAGGGAAAAATCGACTTAATGTCGAGTTCTGAAGATGGGACGGGATAGTTCACTCAATCATCTATTGCGACCAGACTGTTTACTATCATAACGTGATTAGTCGTTTGCTAGGTTGATACCAAAAACTGAGTTGTAGGGGCGGCTGGAATGATGTTAATTTTTGTAAATAAATCCTAAGATTCGTTGTGACTCAAGCTAAATAGTTTTTCTGGTTGTGCGATCGTGGTGATAGTTTCAGTAACGGCTAGTCCTTACATGGTGGATTTCAGTCCCATTAGTTGCATCTACGATAAAATAATTTCACGGTTCTGATTTTATCTAAAACTCTATTATGACTATTGCTGAACAGATTTATGCACTTGTTCAAACTCTTCCCCAAGATCAAGCTGATGAGATTCTGAATTTTGCTGAATTTATCCGTGCCAAACATCTAAATACTAAGCAAACTGTTAAAAATATTAACGAGTTACCTTGGTCAGAATTTGTTTATTCACTTGCTGGAACTTGGAAAGATGACTTTCCCACTTTAGAAGAAATTCGCGCTGAATCGGGACAGGATAAAGCAACCGAAAAACAATCCCAAAAAACCAGTAGAAATTTTTTACTTTCAATTGCAGCTTTGGGAAATTCAGTAGAAAAGGATGTTTCAGAGCGAGATGAAAAAATTCTAGCCAATGAAGTTGATCCTATTCGCGGTTGGAGTTTACATCAAGATGAGCAAGTATGAGGTGTAGCTGTTTCTAAGACAGTTTGTACAGCTAGTTTTTGAGCGATCGCTCTTCTAGGCTAAGTTAATGAAGTAATTAAACAAGGCTATGATGTAGGAACAAACCTTTGATTTCTTTCCCTCCTGCTAGTTTATGGAGATATAAAATGAGTGTACAGTTCAGAGAAAAAGCTTTGATGGCTTATGAAACCATGCCATTGAATCAAAAACATAAAGTTTTTGAGGTAATACAGCAGCTAGATGTCAAAAATTCACACCAATTAAACTCTGATAAACTCGATAACACGGATACGTGGGTGGTAAGAGTAGATGGAAGTGTGCGGCTACTATTTAAAAAAACAGATCAGGGTTTTTTGATAATTGATATTATTGATCATAAAAAGGAAGATTATTAGTGATCACTCTTTTTCCTTATAAGTTTGATATCAACAAATGTGATCAACAGATTCAAGAACTGCAACATTTTCTAACGGCTAATTTAGCGATTTCAGAAAGTGGACATAAAGAATGAATACTACGGATAATTCCCCAGAGTCAGATAGATCATCAGAGATTTTAGTATCTGTAACTCTATTACAGAATCAGCTTAATGACTTACTCAAGCAACTATCACCAGAACGATTACAAGTGCTTGCTGATTTTGCTGCTTACTTAGCCAATGCTGAAAGCGAAGCTGCAACCCAAGAACTTTTAGCAATTCCTGGTTTGCTAGAACGAGTGAAGCAAAATCAAACCACCCCTAAAACCCATTACACAAACTGGAGAAACCTTCGATCTGATGTATGAAGTTGTTCTCCATCCCGATGCCCAAAAGGTTTATATTAATGCTGATAAAGCCTTAGCAAAGAAAATTGCCCGATGTTTGCAGCAGTTAGAGCAAACCCCCCATTCCCATCCCAATATCAAGGCTCGTGAAAATAGAAATAGCGCGATCGCTCTCCTTTAGTCTAAACTCCACGTGGCAAAGGTCGTCCCCGTTCTCATGGTGTAAAATTTAAGCTGAATGACTCAACTACATGGTGGTGGTGCATCATATACTACTCGATTGGGATGTAACCGCATTAACTTATCTGCGGGTATATCACTGGTTTGATTGATAAAACTAGCACAACCATATTCTGAATCCCACAAGCTAATCGGACGTGTAGGTAGATTTTCGCATACCAGCTTTAGCTGTGCAGCGGCCTTTTGAATTGGATTTTCAAAACTGGTAATGCGTTGATGTAATAGCGGTAAAGCCCAACTTTCAGATGTTTCTGGGATGACGACAATTGTGCTGTAGCCTTGTCCCAAGGTTACGGGTTTTGCTCCTGACATTGGCTGTTTTTGATGCTGATATGTTCTGTCCTTTAACGTCGGTGCATCTATTCTTGTCCTTAAGCCAAAGGCATCGCTCCGCTGTCCGTACACATCGCTGTAAGGATCGCTGGTGATGGTTGGGTGAGATGATGTGAACAGATAAGGGCTTTTGGGTTGTAATTTAGGGTTATTAATGATCGGTATTGTTGGGTTTCATTGCGTCAACCCAACCTACAAACTACTACTTTTTAATACCTTTAATAAATGCTGTTCTTGCATCAATAATGGAAGGCATTAAAACACAACTCGCCAATAAATCTATATCTAAGTTTGGCAATAATTGACTTTGATTAACTTGCTCATAATTATCATTTTTGAGATGATAGAGAAATAATTGATCGTTTTCCCAAAACCAAGCTTCTGTAATATTAAATCTTTTGTATTTTTCTAGTTTATGAAAACTACCACTGGTAATATTAATTTCAATTGCTAAATCTGGATTTTCTTTTTTTTCTCCGATGTAATAAGATTCGTCAGGTTCAAAGGAAGCATTCTTTTCTTTTGCGCGACGAGTAGCACTACCTACTGGAATCAGATTTATACCTATTTCACAGGAATATAATTCTAGTAAAAAACCAAGAATGGTTTTAATCATTTCATGTTGTTCACTCAGCGTCATAAATTCGATGCACCCATCAAGATAAGTTATCCGCAAACCTGCTGCGTCTGCGGTTAAGGTTTCTATTGTTTCAAATTCCTCCCAGGTGTAATGGCCAGGTAGAAGAAATTGCTGTTCGGAAATTGTGGTGGTTTTGTCTAAGGTTTGGATAGTCATAGTAATTTTCTGGTTATGACTTTAATCTTGATTATAACTCATGGTCAGGTGATAATTATCTGGCGAGGTGAATATTTCCAGGTGTATCTGTCATGGTTCTATTGTATTCTCTTATTTACACGATAGCTCCGCTCGTCGAAGGCATCGCTCCCCTGGCCGTAAACATCGCTGGTGATGGTTGGGTGAGATGATGTGAACAGCTATAGGGTTTTTGGGTTGTAATTTAGGGTTATTAATAGTGGGTTATGTTGTTGTTCACCCACCTTCAATAACTTTTTTAAGCTGAAATCCAGTTTTCTAATTTTAGCTCGGAAATTCGGCTATAATGACGAGTGTTGTTAGTTACTAAAATATGGTTTCTAGTTATTGCAACACTGGCAATTAATAAATCAAAATCTGCTACTGGTTGTCCTATTTTTCTAAGTTCGGCTTTTAATTCTCCAAACTTTTTGACAGCATTATTATCTAAATGTATAACTTCAACATCTTGAATGAATTTTTCTGCACGAGTTAAATTTTCTGATATTTTTTGAGAATTGTAAGCACCAAAATACAATTCAGCTACGGTGATGTTGCAAATATAAATTTGCTCCCATCCTATTTGTTGAATTTTATCTCTGACGGAATTAATGTTTTTAATCCAGTAAATGCAGATGTCAGTATCTAATAAATAATTCATAAGCTAATATCGTAATTAGAAATAGTTCGGCTATCATAAATCTCTTTAACTATTTCTGCTGCTGTACGTTCATCTTCCCAAGCACCATATTTTTCTATAAATGTGTCTAGTGGATGTGGTTTTTGGGTAGATGAGAAAGTTATCTCATTTTCTTGATGATGATTTTCTGTTTGTGGATAACGTTTTTTGAGTAATTGAATAAAATCTAGTAGTAAGATTTGCGCTTCTTCTGGTAAGGTGTCAATATCTTTAGATATTTCTGCAATT
>NZ_JAYGHC010000027.1:0-2228 GCF_034932285.1 Cronbergia sp. UHCC 0137 | reverse complement strand
TATTTCTGCAATTTTTATTACCATTATTAACTCCTTAATTGAGTAAATTTTTTCGGCATGATTCTATTATAAACTACGCAGTAATGGTAGGGTAGGAAGTTTGATGGTGATAATTCTCAGGTAAGATTAATATTTCCAGGTGTATCTGTGATGGTTTTATTGTATTCTCTTATTTACACGATAGCTACGCTCGCCGAACGCATCGCTCCCCTGGCCGTAAGCATCGCTGCGATACTTACAGACAGCGCAACGCCGTACACATCGCTCGTGATAGTTGGGTGAGATGATGTGAACAGATACAGGGTTTTTGGGTTGTAATAAGTGCGTTATTAATGTGGGTATTGTTGGGTTGACGCAAGGAAACCCAACCTACAAAATACTACTTTTTAATACCTTTTATAAATTCTGTTCTTGCATCAATAATGGAAGGCATTAAAACACAATTTACTAACAAATCTATATCTAAATCTGGCAATAATTTACTTTGATTAATTTGCTCATAATTATCATTTTTGAGATGATAGAGAGATAATTGATTATTTTCCCAAAACCAAACTTCGGTAATATTAAATCTTTTGTATTTTTCTAGTTTATCAATACTACCACTGGTAATATTAACCTCAATTGCTAAATCTGGATTTTCCTTTTTTTCTCCTATATAATAAGATTCATCAGGTTCAAAGGAAGCACTTTTTTCTTTTGCGCGACGAGTAGCACTACCTACTGGGATGAAGTTTATACCTTTTTCAAAAAAGTATAATGCTAAGAATATAGCAATTACACTTCTAATAGTTTCGTGTTGTTCACCAAGTGTCATAAATTCGATGCACCCATCAAGATAAGTTATCCGCAAACGTCCTGGATCTGCGGTTAAGGTTTCTATTGTTTCAAATTCCTCCCAGGTGTAATAACTAGGTAGAAGAAATCGCTGTTCGGAAATTGTGGTGGTTTTGTCTAAGGTTTGGATAGTCATAGTAATTTTATGGTTATGACTTTAATCTTGATTATAACTCATGGTCGGGTGATAATTCTCAGGTGAGGTGAATGTTTCCAGGTGTATCTGTCATGGTTCTATTGTATTCTCTTATTTACGCGATAGCTACGCTCGCCGAAGGCATCGCTGTAAGAATCGCCATACACATCGCCGAAGGCATCGCTCCCCTGTCCGTAATCATCGCTGCGATACCTACACGCCGTACACATCGCTGTAAAGATCGCTGGAGGCATCGCTATCATCGCCACAGTAATCCCTAGTAAGTTTGAGTGAGATAATGTGAACAGATACAGGGTTTTTGGGTTCTAATTTAGTATTATTAATGGTGGGTTATGTTGTATGCTGAGTATCATTAAATTTTGCGTTTCCCCTGCCTAGTTGCTAATGATGAGTTAAAATAAAAGTATTGTCTACTCAAATGGGAAGATTTATGGAGAACTTACTACCTCAAAACATTTTACAATTAACTATTGCGGAAAGAATCCAATTAGTCCAAGATATTTGGGATAGTATCACTGTAGATGCTGATAATGTAACTATTAGTGATGCTCAAAAAAAGGAATTGGAGAGACGTTTAGAACTTTATTATCAAAATCCTCATCAAGTCTTTAGCTGGGAGGAAGTGAAACAAAAATTTAATCGTTAGTTAATATATGACTTACAAAATTTTCATTACACCAGAAGCAGAACTTGATTTAGAGGATGCCTATAATTGGTATGAACAGCATACTGTTGGATTAGGTTCTGAATTTATTCGTGTTGTTGATGCTAGTTTTTCAACTATTCAACGTAATCCTTTTGCTTGTCCAATTGTTCACGAACAGGTTAGAAAAAAGTTAATTCGCAAGTTTCCCTATGGATTACTTTATATTATTATAGATGAAACAATTTCTATTATTGGTTGTTTTCATGTTAAGCGTGATCCGCAACAATGGGAAAGGCGTTTATAAGATTTAATTCAGGTGATAATTCGCTCACAGGTTTTTTGGACTGCGGATCGCCCCATTAATCCCTAGCAATACTTGAGTGAGATAACGTAAACATATACAGGGTAAGGTTTTCAGGTGCGAACTTCTTGCAGCAGCTCTTCGCTATCGCTCTAATAATCCCTAGTAATGCTTGAGTGAGATAACGTAAACAGATACAGGGTAAGGTTTTCAGATGCGAACTGCTTGCAGCAGCGCTTCGCTATCGCTCTAGTAATCCCTAGCAATAGTTGAGTGAGATAATGTAC